>CBDUEA010000070.1:0-7814 GCA_965365965.1 uncultured Polaromonas sp.
TCACAAAAGCCGGTATGGGTGGGCTACCTGCAGACAGCGTCAGCACTTCGTAACCTGTGGGCGTTACCAAAATGGTGTGTTCCCACTGGGCAGACAAGGAGTGGTCCTTAGTCACAATCGTCCAGCCGTCTTTTTCAGGCCCTTCTTTGATCTCTTTGCGACCTGCGTTGATCATCGGCTCAATCGTGAAAGTCATACCCACTTTAAGCTCTTCCAACGTCCCCGGCTTGCCGTAATGCAGTACTTGGGGTTCTTCATGAAAGATTTGCCCGATGCCGTGGCCGCAAAACTCGCGCACGACGCTAAAGCCAGAGCTTTCAGCATATTTTTGAATCGCTGCGCCAATGTCACCCAAATGTGCACCAGGTTTGACCTTCATGATGCCAATCCACATGGCGTCATAAGTGATGGCGCTTAGGCGTTTGGCGGCAATAGACACATCGCCCAGTGCAAACATGCGGCTGGTGTCGCCATGCCAGCCATCTTTGATGACGGTGACATCGATGTTCAGCGAGTCGCCTTTTTTCAGCGGTTTGTCGTTCGGGATGCCGTGGCAAACCTGGTGATTGCCCGACGTGCAAATCGACTTGGGGTACGGAACATCGCCACCGCCGGTGTAATTCAGCGGCGCGGGGATGCAGCCTTGCACTTGGGTGATGTAGTCAAACGCCAATTTGTCAAGTTCATTGGTCGTCACGCCGGGTTTGACAAAAGGCGTCAAATAATCCAGCACCTCAGAGGCTAGTCTGCCAGCAATCCGCATACCGGCAATGCCTTGTTCGTCTTTATAAGTAATGCTCATCTTTGCATTATCCCATTGACAGTACCGATTTTCTCTAGCAGCCTAGATTTACCCACATCACGCGCTTCAGTAAGTGGGGGCAACGGATGGCGCACTTGCGCGACGACGCGGCGTAACGCTCAGCTGCATTTTCACTTGGGCAGGATTGGCACCAATGTTACTTTGCACAGGAGTCAAATCAACAAACTGCGCTGCATGCCAAACCTTCACTTGGGCCATGCCGTCAGGCAAGTCTGTGAAGGTTGCGACACCGCTGGCGTCCGTTTTAGCCGTCCAAGGCGTCTCACTGACCACCACATGCCCCACCATGGAGCCGTGGATATGACAGCCCAGTAAAACCACCCCGGCTTTGTCGAAGCTGGCTATCGCAGATTTGCCCGCGCTAACCGCTGTTTTGCCGGCTAAACGCATTTCAAACCCACCTTCGTTGCTGCTGCTAAATTGTGCTGCGCCTGATGCTGTGCCGCGAACGTGGTGATCCCAAGAGTCATTGTTTACAAAAGTCACTTTGGCGCCTGGCCGAACGATACTGACAGCTGGGACGAACTGCATACTTGCTTGAGAAATCGTGGCTTGCAGCGGTAACTGGGTTTTGGCTGCACTTGCAGCACCCGCCGCGCTGGGCGTGACCATGACCACGGCATCCAGCGTCGGTTTACCGTCTTTGTCAACAACACTCACTGACAAGCTGCCTGCATGGGTGATTCCGGCACTGGCCAGCATGAATATTGCTGATAGTGCTATTTTTGAAATAGCATTGTGGCGATTTGGTAAAAATTGAAAGGTCATGGCGGATCCTAAATAACTAAAAATGACGAGATATTGACAGAAAATACTAGCTTGGATGCTTCAATTACGCCACGTATAAGGCTTTAGATTCATTTGAAACCACCTTTTTGTGAGTTTCAGCCAATCAAAGCCTGCACATCAAATTCTGACGTGCTGCAGTCGCCTAAATTCTGGCGCACCCAGTCTGGGTCGTAATACGTGGGCAAATAGCGCTCGCCGGAGTCGCACAAGAGCGACAAAATTGAGCCTTGTTCGCCCCGCAACCGCATCTCAGAGGCCAATTGCAGCATGCCGACAAAGTTCGTTCCTGTCGAGGGTCCAACCTTTCTGCCCAATAAATCGCTCAAATAACGCATCGCCACCACCGAGTCGGTGTCTGCCACCTCCATCATGGTGTCGACCAAGCTGCGGATAAAGCTGGGCTCGACCCGTGGGCGGCCAATACCCTCAATGCGCGAGCCGGGGGCGGTCAAACTGGCGTCGCCCGTGCGGTGGTAAGCGCCGAAGACGGAACCCATCGGGTCAGCCACGCACAGTTGTGTGGCGTGCCGCATGTAACGCACATAACGCCCCACAGTGGCGCTGGTGCCGCCTGTGCCTGCGCCCACCACAATCCAGCGCGGTAAGGGGTGACGTTCAAGCGACATTTGTTCAAACATGCTTTGCGCGATGTTGTTGTTGCCACGCCAATCCGTAGCGCGCTCGGCATAGGTGAATTGGTCCATGTAATGGCCACCTGTTTGCAGCGCCAAGCCGCGCGCTGCATCATAAACTTGGTTGGAACTGTCCACAAAATGGCAACGCCCACCGTAAAACTCTATTTGCGCGATTTTTTCAGGCGACGTGTTTTTGGGCATCACGGCGATGAAGGGTAGCCCCAGCAGCCGCGCAAAATAAGCCTCACTCACGGCCGTAGAACCGCTGGATGCCTCAACAACCGTGGTGCCTTCCTTGATCCAACCATTGCACAATGCGTACAAAAACAACGAACGCGCCAAGCGGTGTTTCAAGCTGCCGGTGGGGTGGGTGGACTCGTCTTTGAGGTACAAATCAATACCATGTTGGCTCAGTGATGGCAGTGGCAGGGCGATCAAATGGGTGTCTGCGCTGCGCTGGAAATCGGCCTCAATCCGGGCGATGGCGGTGCTCAGCCAGGTGTCCGTCGGGTCGGCGGGTTGGACTAGTTTTTGAAATGATTCTTTGAAGTTTAAATTCATGGCTTGATGGTGGGTTAGGTTCAATTTTTGACGGTTTTCACCCAACGCTCAACCGTTTCCAACACTTGCTCGATAGCGTTTGGTGCATCGCAGGCTACTACTTGGCGTGTTTTGTTCGAGCGCAACCAAGTGAGCTGGCGTTTGGCCAACTGGCGGGTCGCGGCAACGCCTTTTTCACGCATATTGGCAACCTCAGCTGCTTTCAAGGGTCTGTTTTCTGCTACATCTAGGGCTTCCCACATCTGCCGGTAACCGACGCAGCGCATGGAGGGTGTGTCTATCGTCAAGTCGCCACGCGCTCTGAGTGCGCGGACTTCTTGCTCAAAGCCGCTGGCCAGCATCAGGTCAAAGCGCTGCGCAATGCGTTCATGCAGCCAAGCCCGGTTGTTTGGCTCTAAACTGAGAAAAAGAGTGTTTTTAGAGCTATTTTTGCCTGTAGCCGGCGTATTTATTGATTTGTTTGCTATATTAACAATAGTATAATCGTCTGCGCTTTGAGTTGTGTTGTGGGCTAAGTTGTGAAACGACGACATCGGTTGTCCCGAGATTCGGTACACCTCCAGCGCACGCTGTACCCGCTGGGCGTCGTTGGGTTGTAAGCGCGCGGCGGTCATAGGGTCAACCGTGGCTAGCTGTGCGTGCATGGCAGGCCAGCCGATCGCGGCAGCTTCTGACTCTAGCGCGGCGCGGACGGCAGGGTCAGCACGCGGCATGTCGTCCAAGCCATCAAACAGTGCTTTGAAGTACAACATCGTGCCACCTACCAAGAGTGGCAGTTTGCCGCGCGCGGTGATGTCAAGCATCAAAAGCGTGGCATCTCGTGCAAACTCAGCGGCCGAGTAGGGCTGCAGCGGGTCACAAATATCAATCAAATGGTGCGGTACAGTAGCCAATTCAGCGGGTGTGGGCTTGGCGGTGCCAATGTCCATGCCTTGGTAGACCAAGGCAGAGTCGACACTGATGATTTCAACTGGCCAGCGTTGGGCTAATTGTTGCGCAATGGCAAACGCCGCAGCCGTTTTGCCAGATGCCGTTGGTCCTACTAAAGCGATGCAAGGCGGCAGTGCGGGCTGTAATTCTGATTTCAAAGATTTAAGCACGCTGTACCCTTAACTCGGTGTTGCCGTACTTTTGCACCGCCGTCCAGCTGATCAGAGCTAAAACGGCTGTCCAAAACCAAACGCCCATTGCCAAAGGCATGACGCTGCCATCTAAACGCTGACTCAGCCATGCACCGGTGGCAAAAGCCACGACCATCATCACAAAGCCGTTCACGGCCGAGGCCGTACCTGCCGCTTGGGCGAAGGGTGCAATCGCGCCGGTTTGACCGCAGGGTTGGTGAATGCCGTGTCCCACTGCTGCCAAAAACATCGGTAGCACGATGGCTAAATAGTGGCTCACACCTGCCAGTGCCAAAATACCCATCAAGCTGCCGCCTAACAATGAAATGCCGCCGCCAACCGCTACAGCATGCCTGATGCCGTGCTTGACCAGCAGCCATCGGCATAAAAAAGTCCCCCCGATGTAGAAGGCTGAATTGCCAAACATGATCATGCCGTAAGCGGTGGTTGAGTGGCCAAAGAGCTTGATAAACACGAATGATGACGTCGCAAGAAACGTAAAAAGCGCCCCAAAAGTGGCAGAAGTGAGCGCGCAGTAGGTTAAAAAAATGGGGTTTTTGAGAATCTGCAACCAAGTGCGCAGCAATGTCATGGGTTGCAAAGCGTGTGGATTTTTATGTGGAATGCTCTCTTTAAACAGCGTCAACACCATCACCAGCGAAAAAGTGCCAAAAACGGCTAAACCGAGCAAAGTAGCTTTGGGGCCTGAGTAGCCGGACAGCAATCCGCCAATGGTAGGGCTGACGCATGCAATCACTCCCAGCCCGGTTAAGCCTTTGGACATGACGCGTGCGCCCTCGGTGGGGGCGTACAAATCACGCACTAAGGCGCGACCGCACATCACCACGGCGCCCATGGCCAAACCCTGCGCAATGCGCCAACTGACCAGCAACTCCATCGAGTCGGCCCAAGCGCAGCCTACGCCTGCCAAGGTGTAAAGCGATAAACCAGCTAGCAAAATCGGTTTACGACCAAAACGGTCAGACAGCGGTCCCCAAATCAGCTGAGAGATGCCAAAAGCCAGCAGCAGCGCCGACAGCGTGAACTGTGCCTGCGCCATGCTAGCTTTGAAGGTCTCTGAGATCGCGGGTAAAGCGGGCAAGTACATGTCCGTCGTTACAGGCTGAATGCCCATGAGCAGCGCGAGAAGAAAAACGACAGTTGCTTGGGACATGGTTGGACGCATAAGCTCCAAGCCTAGCAGAAGTCGCCGTTTAGACATTTGTTGGCAGTCAATGTTGCTAATATAAAGATCATGAACACCAAAGCTATGAACGCCCACCCTTGCCGTCAAGATTTTCGCTTCAGCCACCGCCTGCGTGTCCGCTGGGCGGAGGTCGATATGCAAAAAATCGTTTTCAACGCCCACTATTTGATGTATTTTGACACCGCCATTGCCGACTACTGGCGAGGCATGGCCTTACCGTATGAAGACACCATGCACAGTTGGGGTGGTGACTTGTACGTCAAAAAAGCCAGTGTCGAGTACTTTGCCAGCGCCCAATACGACGACAAGCTCGACGTAATGCTTAAGTGCACCAAAATCGGTAACTCCTCCATCATCTTTACGGGCGCTTTGTTTCGTGCGGACGAACTCTTGGTCACCACCGAGCTGATTTACGTCTACGCTAACCCAGCCACCCAAACTTCCCAGCCCGTTCCGACCGCCTTGCGTGAGCTGCTGCTGGCTTATGAGGCGGGCGAGGCGATGACCACGGTTAAAACTGGCACCTGGGACGAATTGGGCCAAGACGCCGCCAAACTGCGGGTGGCTGTGTTTGTCGAAGAGCAGGGCATCCCGCTTGAGATGGAGTGGGACGAAGCGGACAAAACCGCCGTCCATGCCGTTGCTTACAACCGACTCGGTTGGCCGATCGCGACAGGTCGCCTGCTGCCCAGTACATTGTTCAACGGAGTCCCGTCTGCCAAATTGGGTCGCATGGCGGTGAATCGGGTTTTGCGGGGCGCGAACTTGGGCCGCGATGTTCTGCAAGCCCTCATCGCCGCCGCCCAAGCGCGTGGCGACCAAGAGATTGTTCTGCACGCGCAGCGCAGCGCCGAGAATTTCTACCTCCGCCTAGGCTTCAAACCACGTGGTGAAGCGTTTGATGAGGTGGGCATCCCGCATGTCGAGATGGTTTGCAAGCTTTAAAAGACATTGCCAGTTGGGCGATATAGCATCTAGCTTCAGGCCCAGCGTCGTACCAAAAATACCAGGGCATAACTGAGCAATCCGCTGGCTAAGGCACAACCCAATGCGGTTGGGCTCATGGTTGCAAACTTGAACAGACCTTGCAGTACCGGGACAGTATTGATCAGCACCAGTGTCAGCCCCGTTCCGAATAGCACCAGTAAAAACCCGCGATTGGGCTTGCGATGCGCTTGAGCAGGGCTTTTTTTAGATTTCAGGTCGAGCCATACCAGCAGCAAACTACCCATCATCATGGCAACAAAGCTAGCGGCACGGAGTTCGTCCTGCCCTATCCCAAATTGGCGCAGAGAGAAATCCAAAGCCAACAGGGAGCCCAATACCATCAAGCCCTGCAAGACGCTAGAAAACAGCTGTTGACGTCCAAACAGTGCGGCATCCGTCGGTCGGGGCGGGCGCTGCATCAGGTCAGCTTCGGCTTCTTCTGCCTCAAAGACGAAAGAGCAGCTGGGGTCGATCACCAGTTCAAAAAAAGCCACATGCGCTGGAAACAGCAGGATGGGCCAGCCAAACAGGATCGGCAGGAACACCAACCCGGCAATCGGCACATGCACCGACACCACAAAGGCCAAAGCCTTGCGGATGTTGTCGTATATCTGCCGCCCTTGGGCGATCGTCTTGACGATAGCCCCAAAATCATCGTCCAGCAGCACCATCGAAGCCGCTTCGCGTGCAACATCAGTCCCGCGCTGCCCCATGGCAATCCCAATGTGCGCGGCTTTGAGTGCCGGTGCATCGTTGACGCCATCGCCGGTCATGGCGACCACCTCGCCCGCTTTTTTCAGGGCATTCACAATTGCCAATTTCTGCGCGGGTTTGATGCGTGCAAACACCTTCACTTGCTTCACCCGTTTGGCCAATTCTGAATTTGACAGCGAGGCCAATTCATCTCCAGCCATCACGACTTCACGCTCATCATCCTGTGCGCCCACAATACCCGCTTGGCGAGCTATCGCCAGTGCCGTCAGCGGGTAATCGCCTGTAATCATCATCACGCGGATGCCCGCGCTCTGGCACTGCGTGACCGCCTTGGGCACACTGTCTCGAAGTGGGTCGGCTAAGCCCAGTAAACCAACCCATTCAAAGTCAAAATCATGCTGCCCAGCCGGCCAGTCTGTCCCCGTGAAAGTGGCTTTAGCCACCCCCAACACACGCAAACCTTCAGCCGCCATGGCATTCACGGTTTGACGTACTTCTGCTGAACGCTCCGCATTCAAATGGCACAGCTCGATGATGGTTTCAGGCGCGCCTTTGGCGGCAATCAGGTGGCTGGCATGGTTGGTCGATCTCCACACATGGGTCATCGCTAGCAATTCTGGCGACAGGCCATATTCATGGGCCAAAACCCATTCTGAGTGCAGGTGTTCAGTGCCTTGCAGATGCTGCACGCCCAGTTCCATGATGGCCCGTTCCATCGGGTCGGTGGGGCGACTTTCACTGGACAGCATGGCGTATTCCAGCAGTTCATGCAGATCATGCTTTTCAGACAACAGATTTTGGCTATCTGCTTTAGCCTGCCAAACTTGTCCGTTGGCGCGCAATTCCGCCACCGCCATGCGGTTCAGTGTCAGGGTGCCAGTTTTGTCAGTACACAGCACTGTGGCGGAGCCGAGCGTTTCAATCGTCGCGCTTTGCCGCGTTAACACCTTGTGCTTTGAAATCCGCCACGCACCCAT
>CBDUEA010000071.1:0-7792 GCA_965365965.1 uncultured Polaromonas sp.
GCCGTACATAAAACGTACGAAGCGATTGCGCCTTGGCCGCCCGATTTAACTTTCCCCCTGACGCGCGAGAGCCGCATTGAAGAATACACCTCTGAGGGTAGAGGATTTATGACACAGTGTGAAGTTGAAGGCAAACCCAACGCCCTCACCTATATCCAAATCCTTGAAAAGAAAGGCGATTTAGCCCGTTATCAGCTCAGCCCCGTGACAGGTAAACGCCATCAGCTGCGCGTCCACATGCACGCGCTGGGCATCCCGATTCTGGGTGACGGCATCTACCCCGTGCTCACGCCAGAAGGTCACATCGACTACGCCCACCCGCTGCAACTGCTGGCCAAGTCAATTGAATGGTTAGACCCGATCACGCAGGAAGTGATGCGGTTTGAGAGTCGGCGAACATTAAATTTCGTTTAGTATTTACTATTTTTAATAGCAACAAAGACAACAAATACGCTGGGTATGGGCTATTTATGCAGATAAAAGTCCAACTTTCACCTGTGCATGCAGCCACGCAACAAAAGTCTCCGCCGCTGGTGTTTGGGCGTGCGCATGGCGATAGTTGACGTAGTAGCCACGCCCTGTAGAGATGGGTAGTTTGAACGGCATCAGCAATTGACCAGTCGCCAGCTCGTTTTCTATCAAACAGGGCTGAATCACGATAACACCCATACCCGCGCAGGCTGCGACGATCAGGTTACTGCCCAAGTCAAAGCCCGCTCCCAGTGTGGGCTGCGCTTGTCGCAAACCCGCACCACGTAACCAAACCGCCCAATTGTCAGGAAAGTTGGTGTGGTGCAACAGTGTCTCGGTTTGAAAGTCTTCCACTGTTTTCAAGCGCTTGGCAATGGCTGGGATACTCACCGGAACAATCTCTTTCCCCAACAAATACTCACTCTTGAAACCACGCGGCAACGATTTGGGGCGTTTGATGTCTATCCAAACATCCACATCGTCCAAGCTGAAGTTTTCATCATGGTGAAATTGCCGTAACTCCACTGCCACGTCTGGATTGGCAGCTTGAAATTGCGCCAAACGCGGCATCAGCCAGCGTGTAGCCAGCGTCGGCACCACGCGCAGCCGCAATTTGCATGTGGATATTGCCTGCGTCTGTTGGTCTTTGGTAAATAGCGCCATGGCCTCTTCCAAGCCCGCCACATGCCCTTCAACCAAAGTTTGGTACGCGCTCCCACGCGCCGTCGGCGTGACACCTGCGGCTGTTCGGTCAAAGAGATTGCATTGCAGCCGCTGTTCTAAACGCTGCACAGCACGGCTCACTGCTGCTTGGGTAACAAACAACACTTGCGCTGCGCGGCTAAAACTTCCCAATTGGCAAACGGCCAAAAAGGCGTGCAGTTCAGGCAAAGAAGGTGATTTGAACTTCATGGTGTGATTACATCATGCTATTACACAAAGTAATAAGCCTAGATCAAAATGTCGTTTGTCAAGCGCACTGTGCAACTATAAAGTCAAGCCAACCTTTAACTCTGCTCTACAACATGGTCAAAATTGAACACCCCACCGCCAGCGCCATCCCCTTGGTCTGCGACTCGCCACACAGTGGCACACACTACCCTGCCGATTTCAGCTACGCCGTTGATTTGGCCGATCTGCGTAAATGTGAAGACACCCACGTTGAAAAGTTGTGGGAAGGCGTCCCTGCAGTAGGTGGAACATTGGTACATGCCCTGTTTCCCCGCAGCTATATCGACGCCAACCGCACCGAAGTCGATATTGATGTGACGATGTTGGACGCCGACTGGCCCGGCCAACCCGAACCTTCAGCACGCTGTCTAAAACTCGGTAATGGTCTGGTGTTTAGCAAAACCACAACCTTGCAGAATATCTACCAACGACGTTTGACCGTCGCTGAAGTACAAAACCGCATTGAAACCGCGTGGCGACCCTACCGCCAAGCGTTGAAGCAGGTCCTAGATAACGCAGGTCAGCAGCACGGCAAGCGCTGGCACCTGAACCTGCACTCCATGCCCAGCAATGCCTATGAGCGTCTGGGTTTAGCCAAAGACAAGGTGTTGGCAGATGTGGTGTTGGGCGATTTACACGGCAGCGCTTGCAGCCCCGAATTTACGGAAGTTGTTGCCGCTGCGTTCAAACAACAGGGTTACACCGTGGCTATCAACGACCCCTATTCCGGCATGGACATACTGCGCCAACATGGGCAACCCGCACTGGGGCATGAAAGCTTACAAATTGAACTCAACCGAGCTTTGTACTTAAACGAGCAAACCCGCGAACCGTTGCCGCAATTTATCCAAGTCAAAACCGATCTGTCACAGATATTAACGACGCTGAACCAGTATATTCATCAACAACTTTAATCTAGGAGCCATCATGCAACATTCTTTTTCACAACGCTCGAACCGTCGGCAATTTATGGGCATCGCCACCGGTGTAGCAGGTGCGCTGGCCTTGCCAGCCTATGCTCAAGAGGGAAAATATCCCAATAAAACTATCACACTGGTGGTGCCCTTTCCGGCGGGTGGCTCTGTCGACTCGGCTGGCCGTGCCATCGGCGAACGCTTGAGCAAGGTTTTAGGTCAAACCGTGATCGTCGACAACAAAGGCGGTGCAGGGGGTGCGATTGGCAGCGCCTTTGTCGCCAAATCTAAACCCGACGGTTACACCTTGGTGGTGACTTCGCAATCATCGCATGTTGCCAACCCCGCGTTCTCCTCCAATTTGCCCTACGACGCCATCAAAGATTTCGCCCCCATCACCCTGATTGAACGTCTACCCAATGTGCTGCTGATCAACCCGTCAATCCCAGCCAAGACCATGGCTGAGTTTGTCGCCTACGTTAAAGCCAATCCTGGCAAGCTGAACTATGCATCGTCTGGCAATGGCTCTATGCTGCAGTTGAACATGGAGTTGCTCAAGGTTCAATACGGCCTGTTCATGACCCATATTCCGTACCGCGTCGCCGGTAACACCTTGACAGACTTGATGTCTGGCCAAGTCCAAGCCATGTTCACCAACATTCAATCCAGCAATGTGGGCTTCGTCAAGCAAGGCAAACTGCGTGCACTGGCGGTGGCATCGCCCAGCCGTTCAGCCTTGCTGCCCGATGTGCCAACCTTTGGCGAACTCAAGCAACCGGAGCTGAACCTGACCTCATGGACCGGTTTAGCCGCACCCGCCGGTACGCCCGAACCCATTGTTCAAGAACTCTACGCAGCCATGCGCACCATCTTGCAAGACCCCAGCACCATTGCTGCCTGGAAGCAGCGCGGCGCCATCGTGCCAGAGGCTGTGACACCCGCAGCCTATCGCAAAGAAATTTCAGACCGAATCGCCTTTTATAAAAAACTCATCAAAACCAACAATCTTGCGGCGGAATAAGACCAAAGAGTCAAGCCAACTGCCACCACGATTGCAGAATTCCTCTCGCAAAGACAAGGCTCTTGCCATATCTGGCTCGGAGACAGCCTCTTTATGTAAGGCTTAGCGTCGACTAGATTAGGAGCCTGTGAGTTGATACCGCCGAATCAATGCTTGGCGCTGAGAAGGATCAAGGTTGATTTTTCGAGTATCACGCCCGACGACTCTTAGCAGTCGCTCGTCCATCACATAGCGCCACAGCGGTGGAACGTAGGCGACAAGAAACATACCGAAGTAGCCATTGGGCAAACTCGGCAGATTATCAAAGTGACGCAGACTTTGGTAACGGCGAAGTGGGTGGGCGTGGTGGTCTGAATGTCGCTGTAGATGAAAAAGCGCCCAGTTTGAGAATATATGGTTGCTGTTCCACGAATGATGCGGCTGGCACACCTCGTATTTGCCGGGTTCACGCTCGGCACGCAGCAGGCCGTAATGCTCGATGTAATTGGCCGATGTCAATTGAAAGTTGGCCCAAAAAGATGCCACCATCAAAAACGGCAGAATCTGCACACCCAGCCATACCGCCAGCGCTGACCAGAGGCACAGTGTCATGAGCGCAGGCTGCAGTATCTCGTTGTGCAAAGACCAAACCTGTTGTTTAGCCTTGCGCAAACGACCGCTCTCCAGCGCCCAAGCGCGCACCCAAGCACCGGGCATTTCTCGCAAAACAAACTTATAAATAGATTCACCCATGCGGGACGATGCTGGGTCCAGTGGTGTTGCAGCATCGCGGTGGTGACCTCGGTTGTGCTCGACGGAAAAGTGACCGTAACCCGTGGGCGCCAAAACCAGCTTGGCGAGCCAACGCTCCAAGCGCGTGTTCTTGTGCCCCATCTCGTGACCCAGATTGATGGCAAAACCACCCACAGAGCCAGTAATCAGCACCATCGCAAACAGGCCATGCAAAGGCAAGGGCGTGGTGGCAACAAACCAAGCACTGAAGATGAACGCAGCCCACAAAATGGGCACCAGCAGATAGGTCACGCGGCGGTAGTACAAATCCGCCTCTAAAGCTGGCACGGCGCTTTCGGGTGGGTTGCTTTGATCTTCTCCCATGAGCCAGTCCATCAAAGGAATCACCAAGTAAAAGAACGCCACCTGAATCCACAACATGCGCGCGTCGCCGGTGAGCATGACCAGCAACGGTCCAATACCTACAATGCTGGGCACCAACAGCGAAACCAGCCACGCATAGCGCTTGCGGTCACGGTACGGCTCTTGCAGTGAGGGTTTAAGGAGCGTTTGCATATCAAGAAAAATTCTATGCGTAAACCTCACCCCGCACAAGGAGGAATTACTTGTAATGGCTTACTGTTTTTAGACTCGCGGCCAGCAACACATGTCATCTGAGCCTCCCCCTTTTTTTCATAGTTGGCAATTTCATTTGATATACGTCAAGAGCACAAGAAAACGCTGAGCGTACGCTGATGTTTGCAGATGATGCAAATTAGTGACTTTTGTCATTAATCCCATTGATTTTGTTTGTTGATTCTGCAAAGCTAGAAGGTCTGCGCTCTTCGTACACCAAGGAGAAACAATGAACAACTTAAAAACAGCTGCCAAAGTCGCTCAACTTAGCAGCATCGCCCTCACCTTGGCCGCGCTGCCACTGGCTGGTTTGAGCCAAACCACCAAAGCCCCCATCGCCCAATATTGGATGGACATGGCCACCTCCAACATGATGGGGATGGACGAAATGCCAGACATGCCCCCCGGCATGGGGGGTATGTTGAGTGGCATGATGGGTGATAAAGCTGCCACGGGGCGCGACGGCCAGCAGGCCAAGGGCGTCGGCAACTTTGGCATGACCAAAAGCACCCTGATGGGTCGCTGGTTGGACACGGCGCTGTACACCTCGCGCAAACCCAGCGGCACCGAAGCAACGCACCAAGTGCCGCAAGGTGCTGGACTGGGTGCCGAGCCGCTCCAGCTCATCACCCCGCCGCGTGAGGGCCAGCAAAGCAGCAGCCGTGGCGAGGCTCAATACCCCGAGCGTCCGCAAGGTCGCCTGCTGTTTTACTGGGGTTGCAGTGCGCAGGTGAAAAGCGGGCAACCCCGCGTGCTCGACTTTGCCAAGCTCTCATCGCAGGATTACACCAACTTCATGCAAGGCCGCAGCGTGCAAGACCGTGGTGCGCGTGCTGAACCCGGACATGCCATTTGGCCCAATGACAAGCAAAACTCACGCATCGTGCGCGGTGCCACCGTCGCAGGTGAGCACAGCATTACAGGTGAAGGCGTACCCGCCAACATGCGCTTCACCCTCAGCCAAGCGCAAGACTTTATGCCAAGCTTGCAGGTAGAAAGCGCCGGCAAACTGACAGATACCGTGCGGGTGAACTGGCAAAGCATCCCCAGCGCCCGCGCCTACATGCTGACTGCGATGAGCGGCAGCGACAGCAAAGGCGGTGGTGTCGAAATGGTGATTTGGAGTTCCTCCGAGCCGCCCGAGTCGGGCATGGGCTTGATGGATTACGTCAGCAACAGCAACGTCGACAAATGGCTGGGCGAGCGCGTCTTGCTGCCCTCCAGCCAAACGCAATGCGACATTCCTGCCGGTATTTTTGCAAAAAGTGACGGTGCCATGCTGCGCGCCATTGCTTATGGCAACGAAGCCAACTTCAGCTACCCACCACGTCCCGCTAACTTGGCTGCCAACGCCGCCTTCACCCCCGAATGGGCTGTGCGCGTGCGCAACAAGTCCGTTGCGATGAACGCCTTGGGTGAAGAATCAAGCGGGAAAGCACGCTCCAGCAACTCACGCAACGCACCGAGTGACCAGCAACAACAGTCCGGAGAAGAATCAAAAGCCCCCGGTCTCGGCATCCCCGGTGTGGGAGGCTTGCTGAAAGGGTTGTTTGGACGCTAGGAAACCGATCCACAGCCTAATTTAAGGTATTTTTTGACTGTAGCCGGCGTATTTGTTGATTAGTTAGCTATGTTATTTATAGTTGTATGTAGCTGCGTTTAGCTGATTTGTTTCCCCCACTCACCGCCAGCCCCTCTCGCCCCGTCGGGCGAGAGGGAGGCTTTCATTTGGTGGTTTGATAAAAATGTAGGGCCTACCACCTTCGAGATGGTTTAGCGGATGCTATATTGATACGGTAACAAGGAAATAACATGAAAAAGAAAAAACTGCCACTATTAGCCGCTGCCATTTTGGCGATATTGTCAATTCAAGGCTGCGCTGTAGTGAGTGAAAATTTTAAACGCAGCTATTCGCCTACCTACCATTCCGCTGCAATTACAGACTATCCAGCCATAGGTGAAACTAAAACAATCGAAGTTGGCGAAAGCCTTATTTATAAATACAAGCAGACAACCATTCCTGCAATTGAAATCGATCGGGCTATCGAGCATGCCTTAGAAAATATCGGTAAGAAAGCTACCATCACAGTACTCCCAGGAAGATACGTTGAAAAGGGACAAGATGCATTCGGAAAATTTTACGAAGCCAAACCGAACAAAATTTTAGAAAATGGCAAAGCTATTTTGAGCAATCGCAGCGGCATCTACGTTACTGATTTAGATAATAATAAAACCGAGTTTTATGTACTAACGAATGATTCACGTCCTTTGTCATATCCAAAAGACGCCATCCCGTTCAAAAAAACCGTAGAACAGACGCGGGATGAACTCAGTTTTAGAAAAGAACTGGTTTACACAGGTATCTCCCAAACAGTGGTCAGTATCCTTTACCGAGAATTTAAAGACGACACGGCGCGTCCTGCCTTCTCGCAAGATTTAAAGTACGACCTCTCCGAAAGCAAAATTGTCGGCTATCGTGGCGCCCGATTTGAGATCATCAAAGCCACCAATCAAGGTTTGACTTACAAAACCTTGAAACGGCTCGATTAATCGCAAACAGCCTCCCAAACCACCTTCCAGCCGGTAGGTCATTAATTCTTATCAAACCACCAAATGAAAGCTCCCCTTTCGCCCGGCGGGGCGAGAGGGGCTGGGGGTGAGTGGGGGGAAACAAACCGCCTAAGCGGTAAAAAATCAGCTTGTCCCGCATTGATTGACCTAAAACAAAGTCAATACCACACCTAAAACGTATGCTTGCGACCTACTTTGTTGGCGGTTTTTGACCGTTGATGGATCGTTTTAAGCACTTTTCAGGATTTTGACATGGCACAACTCGAATGGTCAGGCGCTTTGGAGCTGGATTTTCCGATGATGGACGACACGCACCACGAGTTTGTGGACCTGCTGGCCAAGGTGCAGGATGCGCCGGATGACACGCTGATCGAACACTGGACCAACCTGATAGACCACACCGACGACCATTTTGGCCGCGAAGACGAATGGATGCTGAGCACCCAGTTTGCCTCGGGTAACTGCCACACCCTGCAGCACAAAGTCGTCTTGCAGGTGATGCGCGAAGGTCTACAAC
>CBDUEA010000072.1:0-7791 GCA_965365965.1 uncultured Polaromonas sp.
CTGGAGAACACCCTATGAATGTATCCGCTTGGTGCATACGCAACCCGATTCCCGCCATCATGTTTTTTGTACTGATGTGCTTTGCTGGCATGCTGGGCTACCAAAACATGAAGGTGCAAAACTTTCCTGATTTGGATGTGCCCAACATCATCATCACCGCCAGCTTGCCAGGCGCATCGCCAGCACAGCTAGAAACTGAAGTTGCGCGAAAAATTGAAAACGCCATCGCTGCGCTCAATGGTTTGAAAAATATTTATACCAAAGTGCAAGATGGTGTCGCCATCATCACTGCTGAGTTTCGCTTAGAGAAAGAATCGCAAGAAGCCTTGGACGAGGTGCGCTCTGCGGTGCAGCAAGTGCGTGCCGATTTGCCAGCCGATCTGCGTGACCCCGTGGTGAGCAAAGTCAACATCTCTGGCTCCCCCGTGCTCGCCTACACCATACGCAGCAAAGCTATGGACGATGAGGCCCTCTCTTGGTTTGTCGACGACACCTTGAATCGCCGCATCTTGTCCGTCAAAGGGGTGGGCTCTGTGAGCCGCGTGGGCGGCGTGAACCGCGAAGTACGCATCGCCTTGAACACCGCAAAGATGCAATCGTTGGGCATCAGCGCTTCGACCGTCTCGCGTCAACTCGGTCAAGTACAAATGGACTCTGCTGGTGGTCGCACAGATTTTGGCTCCAGCGAGCAGCCCGTTCGCACCTTGGCCACCGTCAAGTCTGCCGCTGAATTGGGCAACCTAGAGTTAGCCGTTGGCAATGGCCATAAAGTCCGTTTAAACGAAATTGCTGACGTTAAAGACACCATTGCCGAACAACGCTCAAGTGCCTTCTTGAATGGTGTGTCTGTGGTTGGTTTTGAGGTGTCGCGCAGCAAAGGTGCCAGCGAGGTAGAAGTTGGGCATGGCGTTCGTGCCGCTTTGAAAGAGCTGCAAGCTGCGCACCCTGATATTGAGCTGACAGAAGCGTTTGACTTTGTCACACCCGTTGAAGAAGAATACAAAGCTTCGTTGACCTTGTTGATAGAAGGCGCCATCTTAGCGGTACTGGTGGTTTGGGTGTTTTTGCGCAATTGGCGGGCTACGTTTGTAACGGCTGTGGCATTGCCGCTATCGGTGATTCCTGCTTTCATCGGCATGAACTATCTAGGTTTTTCCATCAATATCGTGACGCTTTTAGCACTCAGTTTGGTGATTGGTATTTTGGTGGACGATGCGATTGTGGAGGTTGAAAACATTGTGCGGCATTTGCGTATGGGTAAAACACCCTACCAAGCAGCGATGGAAGCGGCCGATGAAATTGGCTTGGCCGTGGTTGCAACCACTTTCACTTTGATTGCAGTTTTTTTACCAACGGCATTCATGAGCGGTATTGCTGGCAAATTTTTCAAACAGTTTGGTTGGACCGCTGCCCTAGCCGTGTTCGCCTCTTTGGTTGTAGCACGTATGCTGACGCCTATGATGGCCGCCTATTTGCTGAAGCCTATCGTCGACCATGTAGAAAAAGAAGGCTTCATCATGCGCTGGTACATGCGGGCGAGTCGCTGGGCCATCAGTCACCGCCTCTTCACATCGCTTGCAGCGGGTGCTTTTTTTGTAGGATCTATCATGTTGATTCCTCTTCTACCAACAGGTTTTGTTCCGCCTGACGACAACTCACAAACGCAGGTGAATATCGAGTTACCGCCGGGCTCTAAACTTGAACAAACACAAGTGGCTGCGGAGAATGCACGTTTACTCATTTCAAAAGTTGCTTACGTCAAATCCATCTATACCACCATTGGTGGTGGTGCAGCCGGTACAGACCCGTTTGCACCGGGTGGTGCGGCAGAAGCACGCAAAGCTACGTTGACTATTTTATTGGCAGACCGTGGCGCACGACCCCGCAAACAAGGCATTGAAAACAACATCCGCAAAGCATTAGAGCCTTTGCCGGGCGTACGCACCAAGGTGGGCTTGGGTGGCTCTGGTGAAAAATATATTTTGGCCTTGACTGGTGACGACCCCATTGCTTTGGCGAGTGCCGCTAGCGCGCTCGAAAAAGACCTGCGCACGATCCCTGGCTTGGGCTCTATCGTGTCGAGTGCATCTTTGGTGCGTCCTGAAGTCACCATCCGTCCTGACTTTGCAAGGATGGCTGACTTGGGGGTTACCAGTGCGAGCATTGGAGAGACCTTGCGCATTGCCACCGTGGGCGACTACGACTCTGCGTTGCCCAAACTAAACTTGTCACAACGTCAAATTCCTATCGTCGTGCGCTTGGCTGACGATGCGCGCTCAGACCTTGCAACGCTAGAGCGCCTGATGGTTCCTAGCACCAAGCCAGGTGTAGGCTCCGTGATGTTGGGGCAAGTGGCCAGTTTAGAGATGTCAGGTGGCCCTGCCGTGATTGACCGATTTAACCGATCACGCAATGTTCAGTTTGAGGTGGAATTGTCTGGCTTACCGCTGGGCGATGTGACGACTGCTGTGCAAAAATTACCCGCGCTGAAAAATCTGCCTGCTGGCGTCAAACAAGTCACCATTGGCGATGCCGAGGTGATGGGCGAACTGTTTGCCAGCTTTGGGCTTGCCATGCTCACGGGTGTGCTGTGCATCTACATCGTATTGGTTTTGCTGTTCAAAGATTTTTTGCAGCCCGTCACCATTTTGGCGGCGCTGCCTTTGGCATTGGGTGGGGCATTTGTTGGCTTGCTGATAGCGGACAAGAGCTTCTCGATGCCGTCTTTGATTGGCTTGATCATGCTCATGGGCATTGCCACTAAAAACTCGATTTTGCTGGTGGAATATGCCATCGTGGCGCGCAGGGATCATGGCTTGACACGACTGGAAGCCTTGCTTGACGCTTGCCATAAGCGCGCTCGCCCCATTGTGATGACCACCATTGCCATGGGTGCCGGTATGCTACCGATTGCACTTGGTTTGGGTGCCTCTGACAGCAGTTTCCGCTCACCAATGGCCGTGGCCGTGATCGGTGGTTTGATCACCTCGACAGTACTCAGCCTTTTGGTGGTGCCATCGGTCTATACGTTTGTGGATGATTTTGAGCATTTGCTCAAGCGTGCTGCGCAATGGTTGCGCAACCCCAAAACCTTAGCGACTAAAGAGAAGGCGTCGCTGCAATAAATGCATCAATCCGATCTAAATGATCGGGCACGTTCAGGGCAGGTGCGTGACCGCAACCTGCAATTTCTGCTACTTGCAACAAACCCGAAGCACCGGGACCTCGGTGCTTCATGGTTTCCGTTGTTTCTCGCAGTACCAAGTCAGAGTTTGCGCCACGCAAACACAATATAGGTATCTTGATGGCATCGTAGTGATGCCAAATCAAGTAGTCATCCGGAAAATTGACAAACTGTTGCACCATCGCAGGGTCGTAGTGCGGGGTTAAACGACCATCTGGTAAGCGGCGTGCAGAAGTTTCTGCCAGTCGTCGCCACTGCGCATCACTGAGCCAACCGTAGGGTTTATACACTTCACGGAAAAAGGCTTCCAATTGCTGCATCGTGGTAAATGCAGGTGGGTTACCCGCATACGATTTGATTCTTTCAATTGCAGAAGCAGCCAATTCAGGTGCGTTGTCATTCAGCACCAAACTCATCATGCGTTCTTTAAGCATAGGCTCAAAATAACCTGATGCGCAAACCATGCCAATCGCCCCGCCCATGGAGGTTCCAACCCAATGAAATTTCTGAATGTCTAATTGATCGATCAATTCACGGGCTAAACGTGCGTAAAAAGCGAGGCAGTATTCATTCTTCGGCTCTGGACTCCATTGACTGAGTCCGCGGCCAAGGGTGTCTGGGCAAATGACTCGGTAACCACGTTCGCTCAGATGCCTCGCCAATTCGTCCATATCACGACCCGTGCGCGCCAAACCATGCCATGCGATCACTGTGCCTTGAATCTTAACTTCATCGTTTGCCAGCCAATCTGTGTAGTGAATTTCGCGCCCTGCGCAAGTCAAATAGTTAGATGTAAATCTCATACTTTTACTCCACGGCTGAAAGCACGCAAGCGCCCTACCACACCCGTTGGAAAGTAATACACCGACAATACAAATAACAAGCCCAGCCAAAGCAACCAACGATCAGGGGAGAGCAAGGCTGAAAGCCATGGCAATGAAGCGGCGGCTTCACTTGCCAAGCGTAATAGATCTTGTAGATAACTTTGTGCAACCAAGAATAAAGCAGCTCCAATAGCGGCACCGTAAATGGTTCCCATGCCACCAATAACAACAATCAACAGCACATCCATCATGATCTCAAATGACAACGAAGTATCAGGTCCGTTGTAGCGCAACCAAAGTGCCAGCATCGATCCTGCCAAACAGGCAAACAGGGCCGACAAAATACTCGATGTCGTACGATACACGACTACGCGATAGCCAGTCGCTTCAGCCCTAAACTCGTTCTCACGAATCGCTTGCAAGACGCGGCCAAAGGGTGAGTTCACAATCCGCAGCATCGCCAACAACAACACCAATGCGGTCACGAACAACAAGTAATAACAAAGCAATCGTCCATCTAACATCACGCCTAAAAATGGTTCTGAGCTGAACTCAAAACTCGGCGACAAGATCTCAGGCACTTTAAAAGACAAGCCATCCTCGCCACCCGTGATGTCAGACAATTGTGATGCCAGCGTTAAGAATGCTGAAGCTACGGCCAAAGTAATCATGGCAAAAAATATAGCTTTGACCCTTAACGAAAATAATCCCACCAACAGCGCCAACACAAATGAAAGTGCCAATGAAGCAAGCAAACCTACCGCTATAGCGTCCCACGTTGGTCCCATTCGGGTCGTGGCGACGGCAATGCCATAGGCTCCGATACCAAAAAACATAGTGTGGGCAAAACTGACAATGCCTGTGTAACCAAGTAGCAAATCAAAACTTGCTACCAGAACTATGAATACAAGCACTTTGGCCGCCACATTCAGCGCTTTGACACCTGGGAAAATGAAAGGTGCACCAGCAAGGGCAACAAGCAAGAGAACCAACAGTATCGCTAAAGCGCGATTACGCGGAAAATCGTTGGACAACAACCTAGTCAACATGGCTTAGCTTTCTTAGTTGTTTGTTATGTGTTAGCGACAGGATAAACACACTGCGGCCGCCAAAGCAAAATCGCCACCATCAAGGCAATGTTTGAAAACAAAACAATTTTAGGAACCAAAAAACCCGTGTAATTGGCCATCAGGCCAACCAACAGTGCGCCAATCAATGCTCCGCCGGTTGAGCCAAGCCCACCAATAATGATCACGATAAAAATCAACACATTAACCTGTGCACCCATTTGTGGGACGACATTTTGTTGATATAAACCCCACATCACACCACCCAAACCTGCTAATGCGCTACCCACAACAAACACGCCAATAAAAAGCCGCTTGATGCGATAGCCCAGTGACTCCACCATTTCACGGTCTTGCACACCAGCACGAATGAGGAGCCCAATTTTGGTGCGACTCAATGTCCAAGCCAGTAAGGCAAAAACAAATATCCCAACAGCCACGGCAAGCAAGCGGTACTTCTCAATAGCTGCATCACCCAATAAGATAGAACCACGCAAAGCTTCAGGCAGTGGTAGTGCTATTTGCTGGGGACCCCAGATGACTTTAATAAGCTCCTCACCAATGATCATGCCGCCCATGGTGATTAAAATCTGTTTCAAATGCTGCCCATAAACTGGTTGAACTATGAAGCGCTCAAAGGCCAGCCCAACCGCTCCTGAAACCAGCATCGCGACTACCATGGCAAAGAACACTGCCATCAAGTTCAGCCAAATATCTTGCGAACCTGTCCAGTCACCCATGAAACCCAAAACTGTTGTAGCAACAAACGCACCTAATGCAATAAAAACACCATGACCGAAATTCAGCACATCCATCAGGCCAAAGACCAAAGTGAGCCCAGAGGCAATGATGAAGACGATCATCCCCATTGCCAGTCCTGCCACAGTCAATGTCAACCAGGTTGAGGCTGATCCGATGAAGGGGAAAACCAAAAGGGCGAGCAAGGGCACGAGTGCCAATGGCTTCCAATCAATGTCTAATTGTTTCAAGGTCTGATTCATATAGCCAACCCCAGTAAGGCATGCTGCAGCTCTTCATCTTCAGCCAGTTCTTGCATAGAGCCTGCGTGCACCACACGTCCGTTGTCCATCACGGCAACACGGTCGCCTAATCTTTTTGCAAAATTGATGTTTTGTTCAACGAGTAATATCGTCGTTCCTGTCGCCTTGAGTTGTGCAAATGCATCAATCATGTTGTTGATGATGGCCGGTGCTAACCCTTTGCTGGGCTCGTCAACAATAAGCAATTCTCGCGGCTCCACGATGGCCCGAGCCACCGCCAACATTTGTTTTTGACCACCGGAGAGCTTTCCTGCTGGATGGTTCCAAAATTTCTCCACGGCAGGAAATAAAGAAAAAATCCAGGTCAATCGTTTTTGATCCATTTGATTGGCACGCTTAGCTTGACGGGCCGCCAACAGCATATTCTCTTTAACAGTCAAGTCAGCAAAAATTCCCATGTTTTCGGGTACATAAGCAATATTCAATCCGGCAATTTCCGGCGTGTTGTCACGTGTGATATCCCTAGGACCAAACACCACACTTCCTTGGCTTGCATGCCAAAGTCCCATGATGGTTCGCAAAGTTGTTGTCTTTCCAGCACCATTGCGCCCCAGTAACATCGTTAATTCTCCACGCGGTACTTGTAAGTCCACACCATGCAAGATGTGGTACGCGCCGATGTGCGTATGAACATCTTTCATTTCAAGAAGAATGTCACTCATGATGCCTCCTTGCTGACACCTAAATATGCTTCTTGCACAATCGGCGAAGCGATCACTTCAGAAGGCTCACCATCCGCAACCAATGAGCCGTTATGCAAGACGATAATGCGATCAGCCAGCTCGCGCACGACATCCATCTTGTGCTCTACCAAAAGAATAGTTTTGTTTCTATCGGCTTTGAGCTTTCGAATGAGATTCAGAATAACAGGGGCTTCATCCGCGCTCATGCCAGCCGTCGGCTCATCGAACATGAAGACCAAGGGGTCTAGCGCCATCAACAATGCAACTTCAAGTTTGCGTTGATCACCATGCGGCAAACTAGCCACGAGGGTGTTCTGTTTGTCATCCATAGAAACCGTCATTAAGATTTCTTGTGCCCGCTGCGTGAGTGCGAGGTGGTCGCTCCAAATGCTCCAAAGATTCAAGCCATGTTTGTGAGGACCTTCACTCGAAGCTTGGACAGCCAAACGTACGTTCTCTAAAACACTCAGATTGGGAAATAAATTAGTTAACTGAAAGGCTCGACCAAAGCCAGCACGCGTTCGCTCTGATGCGGTCATTCCCGAAAGCTCCTGACCATTCAGTTGCACCGTGCCAGATGTGGCTTTGAGCTGTCCAGAAATCAGATTGAAGTAGGTCGTCTTTCCTGCACCATTTGGGCCCACTATCGCTGTTAGAGTGCCTGGCTCGAAACTACAGGTCACATTGTTGACGGCTACATGACCACCAAAACGGATGGTCAAATCTCGAGTTGATAGCAAACTCATGGCAGCAAATACTTTCTCATGGAAGAGTTCCTATCGTGCAATATCAAACTTATCTAAGATTACATCTGACAACGAAACCACAGGGGTGCCTACAGTAGCAATTGTCGCAAAACTAACGTGTGCATCCCAAAAAAACCAGTTTTGAGAATGTATTCTTAGATTTTCAAAAATAGAATACCCGCCCCCACAGCGTGAGGGCACTCACTCATCAACTAACGTCGAATTT
>CBDUEA010000073.1:0-7752 GCA_965365965.1 uncultured Polaromonas sp.
GGGAGTGCGGCAACGCCTAACCCTGCGGAAACCATGGCGTTGATGGTGGCCAAATGCTCCACTTCATAACGTGGGCTGAAGCGGACGCGTTGCGACAGCAGCGCCGCGTCAGCATACTGGCGCACGCTGGATGGCAGGGGCATGGAGATATGCACCAGATCGGCCACGTCCGCCCATTTGAGCGGGGCGGTATTGGCGGCTAATGCGTGCGAACTGGGGATGAGCAGCACAAAACCGTCAGACGCCAGCGGGGTGTAATCTAAATCGGCATAGGCGGGATTGGCTGCGGTAAGTGCAAACTCAACCTGCCCGGCCCGCACCAAGTCAAACGCAGGGCCAGACAAGGTGTCGACGATCTGCAGCTTGATGGCTGGGTACTGCGCCGCAAAACGTGCAATCGCCGCAGGCACGACGGTCGCTGCCAGTGAGGGCAACGCCGCCAGCACCACCTGCCCCACTTGCAGATTGGCGACGTTGCGCACTGCCAGCACGGCGGCGTTCGACTGGTCGCGCAGCAGCCGTGCTTGCTCCACAAACACGTGACCGGGGCCGGTGAGGATGACGCTGCGCGTGGTGCGGTCAAACAGCCGTACGCCAAGCGTATCTTCCAGCCGCGAGATCAGGCTGGAAACTGCCGGTTGCGACAAATGCACCTGCTCGGCGGTGCGTCTAAAACTCAAGGTATCGGCCAAGGTTAAAAAAACATCGAGTTCGCGGGTGTTCCAGCTCAGAGTCATGGTGTCTTTATTTCTATAGTTTCATTGATGCATTTAATTGATAATTTTTATTTATCAGTTTATCTGAAAATTCATTTAGACAAAACAATAACGCGTCCATACACTGCATTCACTTGAAAAAAATTTGAATACATACCTGACTGGAGACTCGTTTTGACACTCGCTGCGACCCTCAATTCAACCTTGTTAGCGGACCACCCCCGCCACACCCACGCTGTGGTCATAGGCGCGGGCACCATGGGAGCTGATGTGGCGATTGTCCTAGCTCGAGGCGGTTGCCGTGTCACGGTGGTGGATTCCAAAACTGACAAACGGGCGCAGCTCTCACAGCATGTGCGCAACGGCTTGCAAGCGCTTGATTTAACAGCGCGCGCCGACCAAGTCAGTGCATCAGCCGCTTTGCAAGACGTGCAATGGCAAGATGTAGCCCTCGTGATCGAGTGCATCCCTGAAAAGCTAGCGATCAAGCAAGCCTTGTTTGCAGAATTGGTGCAGCTCGCACCGAGTACAACCGTTCTGACCAGCAACAGCTCCAGCTTCCCCATCAGCGCCATTGCAGAAGGCTTGCCGACGCAGGAACGCATGCTGGGACTGCACTTTTTCATGCCAGCGCATCTGGTGCCGCTGGTGGAGGTCGTCTTGGGGCCGCAGTCAGACATCGCGCAAGCCGAACGACTGTGCAGCTACATGCGCGGCTGCGGCAGCGTACCGGTGTTGGTGCGCAAAGACAAGCCGGGCTTTTTGGCCAACCGTTTGCAACATGCCTTGGCACGCGAAGCGTTTGCCATGATTGATGAAGGCATCGCCAGCGCCGAAGATGTGGATGCTGCCGTGCGCTTTGGCTTTGGCTTTCGTTACCTCGCTGCTGGCCCCGTGTTGCAGCGCGATCACGCGGGGCTAGACGTGCACTGCGCCGCTGCCGCCACGATTTACCCCAGCTTGTCCAACGCGTCCAACCCAGCCAAAGTGTTGCAAGACCATGTCAGCGCTGGGCAATTGGGCATGAAAACGGGTGCAGGATTTTTTGAATGGACAGAAGCAAAGCGCTTGGCGGAGCGGCAGCGCTACGACCGTTTGCTACAGCAAGGACTGGATTTGCTGGCCAATGAGCTGCCACCGCTGGACAAAAGCTTCTAAATCAAAGTCTAAAAGTCATTTTTCAACATATTTCACCCCCATT
Source organism: uncultured Polaromonas sp. (assembly GCA_965365965.1). Taxonomy (GTDB): domain Bacteria; phylum Pseudomonadota; class Gammaproteobacteria; order Burkholderiales; family Burkholderiaceae_C; genus Aalborgiella. The sequence continues at coordinate 1,918 of CBDUEA010000073.1, forward strand.
CATCACATGACGACCACCCCACTCATCATCATCGCTGCGCCCAATGGTGCTTACAAACTGGCTGCCGACCATGCCGCCGTACCCTTGACGGCTGAAAGTTTGGCCGCGACAGCCAAGTCCTGCTTGGATGCGGGTGCAGCCATGTTGCACATGCATATACGTGATGCGCAAGGTCGCCACAGCCTTGACGTTCAAGGATACAAAGATGCTTTGCAAGTTGTTAAAGCGGCGGTGGGCGACAACATGGTGTTGCAAATCACCAGCGAAGCCGCCCGCGTCTACCAAGCCCCTGAGCAAATCGCCATGGTGCAGGCTTTGCAGCCTGAAGCGGTGTCGGTCGGTTTGCGCGAGTTGGACCAACCCGCTATAGGTGAAGCCGGTCTGTCGCAGTTTTTTGGCTGGCTGGCACGCGAGCGGGTCATGACACAAGTGATTATTTATGACGTGGCTGACTTGGCACGTTGGCAAGATCTGCGTGCACGCGGCGTCATCCCAGAAGCACCTTGGTTTTTGTTGTTTGTCCTAGGCCGTTATACCGCTGGGCAAACCTCTAGTCCGTTAGATTTACTGCCTTTTGTGCAAGCGCACACGGGCTCAGAGCCTTGGGCGATGTGCGCTTTTGGGGCAAGCGAACATGCCTGCGCTACAACGGCTGCGGCTTTAGGTGGCCATGTGCGGGTGGGGTTTGAGAATAATTTACGGCTTAAAAACGGCCAAATTGCACCCAACAATGCCGCATTGGTCAAACAAGCCGCCCAAGCAGCCGCCAGTTTAGGCCGCCCACTGGCGACGGCACAAGATATTCGCAGCCAGTTTGGCGCTGGTTTTGCAAGCGCTTGATCTTTCAAAGTTCACTTTTTCTAAGCTCACTATTTCGAAGTTCGTCATTTAAACAATCAACAGGAGACAACATGAATCGCAGAATCATCATGAAAAAAGGCATCCAATTAACGGCATTGGCTGCTTTGGCCCTAACCTCGCTTGCTCCCCTGAGCAGCCAAGCGCAAGATGCCTACCCTAATAAAACCATACGTTTTGTGGTGCCCTACCCACCCGGTGGCCCGACGGATTTGATGGCACGTTTGCTATCGCTCGAACTGCAAAACCGCTTAGGCGTCACGGTGATTGTGGACAACAAAGGTGGCGCTGGCGGCAACATTGGCAGTGCAGAAGTCGCCAAGCAAAACCCTGCTGATGGCTACACCCTTTTATTGGCCGCTAGCGGCCCGATGGCGGTCAACTCCACGCTGTATAAAAGCATGCCCTTTAACCCGCTCACTGATTTAGCACCGGTTATCCAAATTTCATCATTTCCACTGGTCTTAGAGGTGAATCCAAAAATCGGCGTCAAAACCGTCAAAGAATTGATCGCCATGGCAAAAGCCAACAAAACCGTGTTGAGCTTTGCCTCGGCAGGCAACGGCACGCCGCAGCACTTAGCGGGTGAGTTGTTCAACACGCAAATGGATATCAAAATTACACATGTACCCTACCGTGGTGCAGGCCCCGCTTTGAATGACTTGCTCGGTGGTCAAGTCAATGTGATGTTTGATATTTTGGGTAGCTCCCTGCCCTATATTCAAGCCAACAAACTCACCCCACTGGCCGTGACATCTGCCAAGCGCAGCCCTCTATTGCCCAACATTCCCACCATGGCGGAGGCTGGTGTACCGGGCTATGAATTTACCGGCTGGCATGGCATTGCCGTGCGTGCAGGCACGCCAGCGCCCATCGTTGACAAACTGAACACCACCTTGAACACCATCTTCAAAGAGCCCGAGTTCCGCAAAAAGTGGGAAGCCATCGGCACGCCGGTGGTTGGTGGTACACCTGCACAGTTTGGTGACTTGATCAAAAGAGACACTGTGCGCTTAGGCAAAGTGGTGAAAGATGCTGGTGTAACTTTGGATTAAATTGACAAATTATTTATCAATTTACCCCTAAAATACGCCTCTAGCCGGCGTATTTATTATCTATTTAGCTACTAAATTTATAGTAAATTAAGGTGAAAGCACGACTTTGTGCTTTGCATTTTCCTGTGCTTTGGCTGGATTGAACCACCAAGCACGGTGTTCACCCGCCCCCCAAAGTTTGGCTTGGTCGGTTTGATGCGGCTGGAAGTGGCGCTCACTCACGCCACCGGCCAAAATGGCTTCGATTTTGTCTGGGTCGCCAAAGTCGGCCACCATCTGCATGGAAGCATGAAACTTCACATCGTAGGCTTTGCCAGTAGTCCCTAAGTCAAAGTCATAAACGCCCCGGTTCAGTGTCTCGCCGCTGCCTGGGCGTTCTAACGTAAAGCCACCCAAAAGTTCTTGCCCTGCACCATTGCGGCGCAAGGGGCTGACGAAACGCAAGGTGTGCGCCTTGCCCCACACCCACGCGTCGGGGTCTTTGCCCTGCAAGGCTTCCAACTGCGCCCGTGCGCGGGGTGCGGCGGTACGAATAACGTCTGCCAGCGTTTCCCGTCGGTCTTTAGTGCGAATGTCGTCAAACCAGATGGCGTCTGGTGTGGCAACAAGTTTGTCAAAGCGCTGCTGCCAGAAATACCAGGTCGAGAGCATGTCGTTGACGGCGTCTTCACCCAACTCGTCCTCAAAGGTGCCGCGCGCAATTTCACGGTACAGGGCTTGGTAAACCAGCGGTGCTGCTTCCTCTGCTCGGTCTACGCCATCCCATTTTTCAAGAATGACCGCCAAGTCCTTGTTAGCCGAGTCGTCTTTCAATGCCGCCACAATAGCGCCACGCAGCACGTCGCTTTGCAAATTGCGGTTATCCGTCATGAGTTTGTAATGGTCATTCACCGTCATTTTTTGTGCGGCACCCAGCACCTGTCCCATCCGAGCATAGCGGTAATTAGGGGATACATAGTTGGTGTAGTACCACGGGTACGCTTCGGGGCGTGTGTCGTTGTTGGCGGTGCCAACCCAAGCACGGGTAGGGTTGAGCATGCCAGGCATGCGGTCTTTGGGAATGAAACCGATCCAGTCGTCGCTGCCATCCTTGGCCGGCAGGCGCGGGAAGCCGCCGTCTGCCCCCGAACGGATGGGCACTGCACCAGATGCGCGATGGGCGATGGTGCCTTGGTCGTCGGCAAAGACGAAGTTAAACATCATCAGGTCGATTTTTTGCACCTCTTTGTCAAAAGCCGCCGCGTTAGGCGCTGTCAGTAGGCCTTCGATACCAGTCACAGAACCCAGCACTTCGGCATCGGTCGAGCGCAGCACGAGCAGCTTGTCACCTTTCGGCCCCATACCTGCATGGTCGCTGATGACGGGGCCGCGCTTGGTGTAACGCAGCTTGAGCGCTTGGTCACGAAAGCCACCCTCGGCGGTCTTGTCTTTGATTTTGATGGTTTCCGTCACTACCTCGAACGGTACAGACTTGCCACCATCCAGATAATTGTTCGCGTTAGCTGGATCTAAAGTTTCCACGTAAACATCCTGCACATCACCGTAGGCATTGGTGACGCCAAAGGCTACGTGCTTGGTACGCCCTACCAAGATGCCCGGCATACCCGGCAGCGCAGCGCCCACGGCTTGAACATCAGGTGAAAACAGCCCAACCGGGTGCCAGGTGCCAGGCAGGATGCGGTTGTCCAAGTGGGGGTCGTTCGACACCATGGCTTTGCCAGAGGCAGAACGGGATGGCCCGACAGCCCAGTTGTTTGAGCCTAGGCCTTGGTGGTTTAAGGTTTCCGGCGCGACCAGAAGATCAGACCATTTGATGTTCAGCTGTGCCCAGTCGGTGCGTGTGGCATCCCCTTGGGCTGTTTTAGTTGCTGCTGCAGTAGCTGCAGTAGCTGGACTAGCAGGCGTAGTTGGAGCGGCGTAATCCGGGTTCACCGTCAGCGGGAAAATCTCTTGCGCTTTTTCGAAACCGAGTTTGTCGATGAGTTTTTGCGCCACCACTTCGGCTTTGAAATTGGTGGAATGAGTGTAGTGGATGAAGTGAATCAGCGTCACCAAATCGGTGACCGACCAGGGCTTGGGCGTCAAACCCGCGAGCTTGAGTTCAATCGGGTGGTCGGCCGTTTGGTTGTTGATGTAGCCGTTCACACCATCCACGTAGTTCTGAAAAAATGCTTTGGAAGCAGCGTCCAGTTTGGGCGCATGGCGCTCGCCGTTGCGCCGTATGCCCAGCACCCGCATGCGAATATCGCTGGGCAAGGCGTCTGGACCGAAAGTTGCCGCGAGTTCACCTCGCCAAGTAGCGCGGAAGAGTTCCATTTGCATCAACCGATGCTGCGCGGTGACAAACCCTTGGGCACGAATCAAATCGGGCGTGTTGGATGCAAAAATATAAGGAATGCCCAACTCATCGCGCAGTACTGTCACAGGTGCAGTGAGGCCAACCAGCTTCATGTCACCATCCACCTGTGCATGGCCTGCTGAACGCAGTTTTAAATAACCGCCAAGGATGGCAACAAGCGCCAATGCCAATAGGCTGAACAAAATCCATTTCAACCACTTCATGGTTTGACGCATACTCTTATCTCCTCTGGGTTTTAGAATAAGCAACAGCCTAACCCATGAGACTCCTAGAAAATGCTAGGGTTTGACCTATTTTGCTGCGCTTTTCAGCGCATTGGTGGTGATTTGCGCCAAGCTGCCCCGGGTGGAGATGACTTCTGGATTCAGCGTCACCTCTATTAACGTGCCTTGCGGCCGCTCTAGTGCGGCTAGTAGCTCAGCCTCAAACTCGTGGGTGTGGGTGATGCGTACACCTGCGTAGCCATAAGCGCGTGCCAGCCCCGCAAAGTCAGGGTTGCTCAGCTGCGAGCCGCTGATGTGCAGTGGATATTCGCGCTCTTGGTGCATTCGGATGGTGCCAAACATGCCATTGTTGAGTAGCAAAACGATGCTTTTGGCCCCGTATTGAGTCGCAGTGGCCAGTTCTTGGCCGTTCATCATGAAGTCACCATCTCCGGCTATGGTGAAGGCGATGCGACCCGTGCTGATCGCCGCAGCAATACCAGCAGGTACGCCATAACCCATCGCGCCGTTGGTGGGTGCCAATTGGGTTTTGAAGCCTTTGGCCAAACCGCTGTGTTTGAAAAAACGGTGCAGCCAGCCGGCAAAGTTACCGGCACCATTGGTTAGCACGGCATCAGCAGGCAGGTGTTTTTGCAGGGTGGCGATGATGGCTGGCATGTCGATGTTGCCGGGCAACTGCAAACCGCCATTGGCCGGGTCGACGTTGGCGAGGTAATCTTGATTCGCCGCTTGTGCCCAAGCCAGCCACGGCACTGGCGATGCCTTTGGTGGTGCAGGGATCTTTTCTAGCGATATTGCCGCCGAACGCATGCTGGCCTGAATCGCCACATCGGCTTGGTAAACGCGATTTAACTCTTCCGCACTGGCATGGATATGCACCAGTTTTTGCGTTGGCTTGGGTGCTTGCAAGAGCGTGTAGCCACCTGTCGTCATCTCGCCCAAGCGCGGTCCAATCGCAATGATCAAATCACTCTGCAAGATGCGCTTGGCAAGTTTGGGATTGATGCCTATGCCCACATCGCCCGCGTAGAGTGGGTGGTGGTTATCAAATGTGTCTTGGAAACGAAAGGCATTGCCCACGGGTAGCGACCAGTTCTCAGCAAAGCGCTGCAAGGCTTGCGCTGCTTGCACCGTCCAACCACTGCCACCCGCAATGACCATGGGGCGCTCTGCTTTTAAGAGCATGTCATGCAATTTTTGCAGGCTGTTCGGGTCACACCAAGCCTCCGAAGGCATGACTTTAGCCAAAGGCTGCACATCAACAGTTTGCGTCAGCATGTCTTCAGGCAACACCAGCACCACAGGGCCAGGGCGGCCGTTCATGGCGGTTGCAAAAGCG
>CBDUEA010000074.1:0-7742 GCA_965365965.1 uncultured Polaromonas sp.
GTGCCCGCAACGGTCTTGCCGCAGCTGGCTTTGGCGCGCGCAGAGCATCCGATACTGGACAAAATGGTCACCATGCGTGAAGAGCTGCGCCAACTGTGGCTCAACACATCGATGTCACGCGAGCATTTAGCTGCTGAATTGGCCGCGTGGTGCCACCGCGCTGAAGCCAGTGGTATTGCAGCATTGCAGGAGTTCTCCATCATGCTGCGTACAGCTAAAGCTTAAAAATCAAACCTTAAAGTCCAAAGCCTATGAGCGATTTACAAATTGATGTTGAACTGGACACGCGTGGCTTGAATTGCCCGCTGCCCATCCTGAAAGCTAAAAAATCACTGGCCAGCATGACCAGTGGTCAACTGCTGCGCGTGGTATCTACGGACACGGGTTCGCTACGGGATTTTTTAGCCTTTGCCAAGCAAACGGGTAACGAGTTGGTGGAGCAAAGCACGGTGGGGCAAGAGTTTGTCCACGTGTTACGCAGGCGTTGAAACGTCTGCCTTATCGCGAGTTAAGTCACTAAAGCTTCAATTCTTTTAGGAACTGCCTGAAAGTTGCGCCCACTTCAGGGTGTTGCAAGGCCAACTCCACAGTCGCTTCTAAGAAACCTTCTTTGCTGCCGCAGTCAAATCGTTTCCCAAAATACGCGTATGCATAGACAGCTTGCAATTTCAGCAGGCTGGCAATGCCATCGGTTAACTGAATCTCGCCTAAAGCCCCGGGTGTTTGATGGCGGATATGTGAAAAGACCTCGGGTGTCAAAATATACCGTCCCGCGACGGCCATGGTCGAGGGTGCATTCTCAGGCTGTGGTTTTTCAACCATTTGCGTCACACGGCTGACCCGATCTTGGATAGACTCACCGGCCACAATGCCGTAGCGGCTCACCAATTCAATCGGTACCTCTTGTACAGCCAAGATCGAGGAGCCAAGTTGCTCGTACATCTTGACCATTTGCGCCATGATGGGTAAATTGGCCAAGGGTGAATCACTGGCTGCAGCCACATGGCTGGTCGCATGTGTCATGGGATTGATCATCAAGTCATCGGCCAGCAAGACGGCAAAAGGATGATGGCCGACGATACGTTCCGCACACAATACCGCATGACCTAAGCCAAGAGACCGTGGCTGGCGCACGTAAGAGCAATCCATGTCATCAATTTGAATCGAACGCACCAAACGCAGCAGTTCGTCCTTTTGACTGGCTTCTAACTCAGCTTCAAGCTCGTACGCCGTATCAAAGTGGTCTTCAATGGCACGTTTGTTGCGGCCTGTGACGAAAATCATGTGCCGAATACCCGCTGCGTAAGCCTCTTCCACCGCATATTGAATCAGTGGTTTGTCCACCACGGGCAGCATTTCTTTAGGTTGTGCTTTGGTCGCGGGCAAAAACCGCGTCCCCAAACCCGCCACAGGAAAGACGGCTTTGGTGATTTTGTGGTTACTGTTAGGAGTCAACATATCCCAATAGTAATACGCCGACAGTGAAATTAAGCCAAGCGCGCCAGTTGATCTTGTAATTTCGACAAAGTCGCGGTGTTGTCTGACACGCGCTTGCGTTCCAACGCAATCACCGCTGGTGGCGCTTTGGCGACAAAAGCTTCGTTGCTGAGTTTGCCATTCACGCGGGCAATTTCACCTTCCAGACGCGTCACTTCTTTGCCGATACGCAACTTCTCAGCCGCCACGTCAATCTCCATGTGCAGGCAGATGCGCAAATCGCCTACGACTGAAACGGGAGAAGCTTGCGCTGCAGCTTGCCAACTGGCTTCATCGTCAAAAACTTTCACTTCACTGAGCTTAGCGAGTGATTTCAGCACCGGCGCAGCCTCACGCATGAACGCCGCTTCAGTCACATTGGCAGGCAAAGCAAACATCGGCAGCTTGGTCGAGGGGGGCACGTTCATCTCACCGCGCAAAGTACGACAGCTATCCACCAAGCCTTTGAGTTTGGCGACGTGCGCTTCAGCCACAGGGTCAATGCGATCGGGTTGACTGACCGGATAGGCAGAGATGCTGACGCTCTCACCTGCACGCCCCGCCACGGGTGCGACTTTTTGCCAAAGCTCTTCAGTGATGAACGGGATAACCGGGTGCGCCAAACGCTGAATCGTCTCCAGCGTGCGAATCAGGGTACGACGGGTCGCACGCTGCTGCGCCGCATCTCCGGTTTGGATTTGAACTTTGGCAATCTCCAAGTACCAATCGCAAAACTCATCCCACACGAACTGGTAGATGCTGTTGGCGACATTGTCTAAGCGGTAATCTTCAAAACCCTTGGCCACATCAGCCTCAACACGCTGCAAGGTCGAGACAATCCAACGGTCTGCTTGGCTAAAGTTCAGATAAGCTTGCGCCGCGCCGCCTACAACACACTCGTCTTTGGTGTGCTCGTTCAGGCCGCAATCTTGACCTTCACAGTTCATCAACACAAAGCGGGTGGCGTTCCACAACTTGTTGCAAAAATTGCGATACCCTTCGCAGCGTTTGGCATCGAAACTGATGTTGCGACCCAATGATGCTAAAGAGGCAAAGGTAAAGCGCAGTGCGTCCGCACCAAACGCAGGAATTCCCTCGGGGAATTCTTTCTCGGTGTTTTTGCGCACCGTTGGCGCGGTCTCAGGCTTGCGCAAACCAGTTGTGCGCTTCTCCAGCAGCGGGGCTAAAGTAATACCGTCTATCAAGTCAACCGGGTCCAACACATTGCCCTCTGACTTGCTCATTTTCTTGCCCTGTGCATCGCGCACCAAGCCATGAATGTAGACATGCTTGAAGGGCACTTTACCCGTGAAGTGCTTGGTCATCATGATCATTCGGGCAACCCAGAAGAAGATGATGTCGTAACCCGTCACCAAAACGCTGGAGGGCAGGTACAAGTCCATGTCTTGTGTTTGCTCTGGCCAACCCATGGTTGAAAACGGTACCAAAGCGGACGAATACCAAGTATCTAAAACATCGTCATCGCGCTTGAGCGTCTTGCCCGGTGCTTGCTTTTGCGCATCTTCTTCGTTGCGTGCCACGTAGACTTTGCCGTCCTCGTCGTACCAAGCGGGGATTTGATGCCCCCACCAGAGTTGCCGGGAAATACACCAGTCTTGGATATTGCCCATCCACTGGTCATAGGTGTTGACCCATTGTTCTGGTATAAATTTCACCTCGCCAGAAGCTACAGCATCAATAGCGCCTTGAGCAATAGATACGCCGGTTATACCCGTTTTTTTATTGATTTCAGGTATTTTTGTCATCGCCACAAACCATTGATCTGTCAACATCGGTTCAATCACTTGGCCAGTGCGGGTACACACCGGAACCATGTTTTTGTGGGGCACGGCTTTTTGCAGATAACCTTGCGTTTCCAAATCTTTCAGCACGGCTTTACGGCAAACGTAGCGGTCCATGCCTTGGTAGGCTGCAGGACCGTTTTCATTGATCTTGGCGTCTAAGGTGAAGATGGTGATCAAGGGCAAGTGATGGCGTTGGCTGCAGGCATAGTCATTAAAGTCGTGCGCGCCGGTGATTTTGACGCAACCGCTGCCAAATTCACGATCGACAAAATCGTCGGCAATCACGGGAATTTTGCGGTTGCACAAAGGCAGGTCAACCATTTTTCCGACCAAATGCTTGTAGCGCTCATCTTCTGGGTGCACACACAGCGCACCGTCCGCCAGCATGGTTTCTGGCCGTGTGGTGGCAATGTGCAGACCACGCACCACCGCGCCATCGCCTAAGGTTTGAGCGCCGTCGCTGAACGGGTACTCGATATGCCACATGAAACTGTCGCGCTCTTCGCTTTCAACTTCGAGGTCGCTGACGGCGGATTTCAGCACCGGATCCCAATTCACCAAGCGTTTGCCTCGGTAAATCAAACCTTGCTCGTACAGCTGCACAAAAGTTTCTGTAACGGTTTTGGACAACTTAGGGTCCATCGTGAAATATTCACGGCTCCAGTCCACACTGGCGCCCATGCGGCGCATTTGCGTCGTGATGGTGTTACCGCTTTGCTCTTTCCACTCCCAAACTTTGGAGACGAAATTTTTGCGCGCCTCAAAAGGGGTTGCACCCATGTCATGGCGGCTGATGTTCTGCGCTTGTAATTGACGCTCCACCACCACTTGGGTGGCAATGCCGGCATGGTCAGTCCCTGGAATCCACGCTGTGTTGTACCCCCGCATGCGGTGGTAGCGAGTCAGCGAGTCCATGATCGTTTGGTTAAACGCATGGCCCATGTGCAGCGTACCTGTCACATTCGGGGGTGGCAATTGAATCGAAAACGCCGGTTCACCGTCTTTGGCATGCTGTGTGCCTCTGTAACCCGCCATGGCGTAGTTGCGGCGCTCCCACTCTGGCCCCCATTGCGCCTCTAAGGCGGCAGGCTCGAATGATTTAGAGAGGGATTGAAGGCTAGGCTGCAGGATATCGGTCATGGGAGAGATCGTGAAAATAGCCAATCGCTGAGCGCGTTAGCTGTTGTGAGTTGACAAAGGCTGATTTTAACGTCAACGCTCATAAATCTGTTTGTAACGTGAACGCTAAACTCTGATATTAGAATAAGTATTGAAAAGTTCTCTTTCTCCATCTATAGCCATGCATCTTATTCATCAGCTTCTTTCTGCTCAAACTTCTATTTTGCAAAGTTTGACACCCATTTTTTCGCGGTGGGCAGCTTGAAGCTTTTTCTAAACTGGTCGATAGATGGACCTAATATTCGCCTGCGACCCAGCATCGTTTTACTTTTCGTGATCTTGGTTGTGCCTATTTTTACGGCGATGTTGTGGTTTACCTACACCACCAACGACAAAATGACGCGAATGAATGCGAGACAATTGATGGAGCGCTTTCGCTTTGAAGCGGTTGCCAATACCCACGCATTGCTGGGACCGATTGAATCGATGGTAGGCGCAGCAGCAACCTTGGCCATTGATCAGCAAGCGTTTTACCGTGATGACAAATCTTGGAATTACCTGCAATCCATTTTGTCGCACAGCGACACCATCAGCAGCGTGTATGTGGGTTTCGAGGACGGCACATTTCGCATGGTCATGCGCACCCCTGCTGGCTTGCGCATCCAAGACAAAGTGGTGGCGCCAGAGTCAGTTTTAGCCTACCGCTGGATCGACAGATCAAGCACCAAGCCTGCCGTAGATGCTTTTATTTTCAAAGACAAGCAAGGTCAATCTCTCAACACGTCGCAGGCAGAGGCCAGCTATGACCCGCGCCAACGCAATTGGTACAAAGACGCTGCCATCAACCAAAAAATCACGCTGTCTGAACCTTATATTTTCTCTTCATCAGGCTTACCGGGTATCACGATTGCGGCTCCGTTTTTTGTAGATGGTAAGCTTGTCGGCGTGGTGGGCGCAGATATCACGCTCGATAATTTGTCGCAATTTTTGGCGGATCGAGTCGTTAGCCCGCATGCCATGAGTCTGATCATTGATGACAACTCCAAGGTTATTGCCAACTCCAACCTGAAAGAAAAAGCCGCACGCATTGCCGGCAAAATTGAACTCAAACTTCTTAACACGCTAGACAATGATTTGCCTGCGTTGGCGATGGCCTTTCGATCCAAAGTAGACAGTAAAGAAAACTTCACGTTCACCCATCCCGTGAGCAATCAGGAATATGCAGCAAGTTTATCAAGCTTCTCCTCCAATGTAGATAAGCGTTGGCAAGTTTTAATTTTGGCACCTTTGGACGATTTTTCAGGACCACTTAAAGAGAACAACAAACGGCTTCTGTTCTTTGGTTCGCTTGCTATTGGTTTGCAGGTTTTGTTTATTTATTTCTTGTCACGTCTCATTGCAAGGCCACTTGAGCGATTAGAACGGAAGGTCAATGAAGTCCGCAACATCGAAGTCTCGACGCCTTTGATCACCAATGCATCGCCTATTCGAGAGATTTCTTCTTTGATACGCGCCGTGGACACCTTGGATCATGCGGTGCGCTCGTTCGCCGCTTTTGTACCGGTGGGTTTAGTGAAGCAACTGATTGCCTCCGATCAACAACTCCAATTGGGTGGTCAAAGTCGATTTTTAACCATCATGTTTTGCGACGTTGAAGCTTTCTCCACGATGGCTGAAAACAGCCCATCACAAGAGCTGTTGATGCGGGTATCTGCATACTTAGAAGCCGTCACGCTGTCAGTCAATGAAGAAATGGGCACCATCGACAAGTTCATTGGTGACGCAGCCATGGCCTTTTGGGGCGCACCTGATGAATTGCATGACCACACTTGGCACGCCTGCGCTGCAGCTGTCCGTATCAGTCAGAGAATGGCAAAGCTCAATGAAAAATGGCTCTCTGAGGGTTTAGAGCCCCTGCGCATTCGCACCGGCATCCATTGCGATGCGGTTGTGGTGGGTAATATTGGTTCCATGCACCGCATGAGCTATACCGTCATGGGTGATGGCGTCAACTTAACGTCACGCCTAGAAGGTGTCAACGACGACTACGGCACCTCCATTTGTATCAGCCAAGCGGTGTACCGTGAAGTGGGGGAGCGATTGTGTTTACGTCCTATTGATGAGGTGAATGTGAAAGGACGTCGCTCCAAACTACAAATTTATGAATTGATGGGTTTGAAAGGTGCGGCAGGTTCGGACTCCATCCTGAACGCGGATCAAGAAACTATTGATCTGTGCAATTTGACTAAATTTGCGTTTGAGGCATTTGTTGCGGGCAATTGGTCACAAGCCAGTACCCGTTACCAAGCCGTGTTAGCACGCTTCCCTGCTGACGCATTGGCATTCTCAATGCTTCAACGCTGTTATTTAGAGCAAAAAATACCTGAAATATCTATCTAGCAAGCATTTATATTCAGTTTATAGCTACAAAATAAATAGTAATTTACACATTCCATGATGCCATCAAATCATCCCATTTCGCGCGCGCGGTGGCTACATTACGCTCTTTAACATGGCCAAAACCTTTGATTATCTCTGGAATGCGTGCAATCTCCAACGCGGTGCTTAAATTTTGAGCATTTAATTGTTGTAGCACGCGCTCCATACTTTGCCGATAGTCACTGATTAACGTACGCTCCATTTGGCGTTCTACACTGCGACCAAAGATGTCAAAAGCAGTACCACGCAAACCTTTGAGCTTGGCCAGCAGCTTGAAGCTGGTCAACATCCAAGGACCAAATTGCTGCTTTTGCAACTCTCCACGGTCGTTTTTCTTAGCTAAAAGTGGTGGGGCGAGGTGGTAATTCAGTTTGTAGTCACCCTCAAACATTGCACCAATCTTTTTCTCAAACGTGCCATCACTGTGCAGCCGCGCCACTTCGTACTCGTCTTTGTAAGCCATGAGCTTGAACAAGTTTCGCACCACAGCTTCCGTCAATGACAACTTTTGAACAGCCGTCGCTTTGTCGGCAATCGAAGTCTCGACATGTCGCACTTTGTTCACAAAGTCGACGTACTTGTCTGCATAGGCTGCGTTTTGGTAAGCTGTTAAAAACTCAACCCGCTTGGTTATCAGCTCATCCAAAGGTTCGCGTTTTTTAAATTCAACCACTTGCAAGGGTGTCAATAAAGCCTCCACCTCAGCCCAGTTGTGCGCAGCACGGCAGCCCCATTCAAAAGCTGTTTTGTTATTGTCAACTGCCACAGCGTTGAGCTCAATGGCACGCATCAGTGAAGTTTTCTGCAGCGGCACCCACCCTTTTTGCCACGCATAGCCCAGCATCATGGGGTTGGTGTAAATGCTGTCACCCATCAAGGCAGTTGCCATCGCATCGGCATTGA
>CBDUEA010000075.1:0-7685 GCA_965365965.1 uncultured Polaromonas sp.
GATCTTCTGCGCCAAATACGGTTAAGCCGTTGGGGCATTGGAGCTGCCATTCGGGCGTGGTCTGAAAGGTCAACATCATTGCAGCTTCTGGAGTTTCATGCCATTTCAGCGCAAACCACCAGATTTCCTCATTGCGAAGCTGGAGCTGCTTGGCGCCATGAACCAAGAGCCAAGTGATGAATTCAGCGGAACGTGTTGGCAGGAGGCCGAGTGGGAATTGCTGCCGCAGCGAAGTGTCCAATAAGTAAGATTTTTGAACATTGATTGAAATATCAACCTCAAACAAATCCCGAATATGCAATTGCGCAACAGGGGTGAGTCCCAACAAATCAGCTTCAGCACTTAGCAAGTAGTGATAAAAAGCCCCTCCCGCTTGGTCAGACAAAGCTGTTGGGAATCGCTGTCGAATATCATCTCGAGAGCGAAGAAAATCAATACAAAACCGAGCGGCAGACCATCGATCATCGATCTCATGCACAGCTTGTGGCGACCACAGAACCTGTACCCTATCTAGCCCTGTAGCTTGCAAAACAGAGCCTAGATTTAAAAGATGGAAGGGGATCGTATCTGCTATTTGAGGACCACCGAAGTATGCAATGTTGTGAGCCAAACTTTCTCTATCACGCCATTCATATTCTCGTCGTACTTGAGGAATCGTGATTTGCGCATTTAATTCGGGATGGAAATAAGGATCATAGTTAAAACCAAGCTTATAAACCTCATCCGCAAATCGCGTCGAATCAATCTCTGGATTTGTAAAACCGCGAGTGACGCCTACATAGTGAATAATGCTTGCATACGGGTTGTAAACAATACGGTATCCTGCAAGCCATATGTTCAAACTCAGTGCGATGTCACTGTGTGACAGCAAGTAGCCTTCATCAAAGCCAGATACTCGATGGAAAGCTTCTTGAGTAATGAGTTGGCAAGCACCAGAGACGCTAAGATAATTGCGAGGATGTTCAGGTGAACCCAATACGCCCCAATGCTCACGTTTGGCTCCAAGATATGCGGTGCCAACCAAGTAAGGCCCTAAGAATATACCTGCAGATTGAATGTCACCAGACGGATATATGAGCTCAGGACCAACCATACCAACCCCAGGCTGTATGGCGCAACGTACCATTTCACTGAGCCACGAAGTATGCAGCACCTCAATATCATTATTTAAAAAAAGCAAGAATTTACCACTTGCGTAGCTAGCACCGAAATTGCAAGCAGCGGAATAGTTAAAAGGCTTTTGAAATAAAACAAGCTGAATATTCGGATGCTCTTGCAATGTTTCGTAAAAAGCCAGCACCTCTACATCTGTTGAACCAGTATCAACAATGATGATCTCAAAATTTTGATAAGCCGTTTTCGTTAGTAAACCGTTCAGACAGGTTTGAATTAAATTTAATTTGTTTTTGGTTGGAATGATAATTGAAACTTTCGGCTCATCTACGATGTCCCAAATCACATGTTGCGTACCGTTTGCTTGCGTTTGAGCGTAAGGAATCACGCCACGATTTCGCCAAAATTTCTCAATAGCTGCTTCACGAAATTTTGCATCTTTACTGCCTGGAGTGGGTCTCTCTTGGCAAGATGTTGATACCCTGTGACATAAGACTCGGCAAATCCTGTAGATGGAGTGACTCACTTCCGAGATTCTTAAATTCAAGTCCCACTCTGAGGCATCTTCCAAAGTGCTGTCAAAAAGACCTAGCTCTTTAACCAAACAGGTATTAAGTACCGTTAAGCGCCCAAAATAATTGAATGATTGCAGTAACTCTGGTGACCACTCAGGCTTAAAGTAGGCGTTTGTATATAAATCAGAATTTCCCTGTTTGTCTTCATCGCTGTAAAGTACATCTACAGAAAAATTATGTTCCTCCAGTGCGTTGTAGATATGCATAACGGCACCATGAGCCAACGCATCACCCGCATCTAATATTGCAAAATAGGAGGCGCTGGTACTATCAACTAAACTATTTAATAATTTGATGCGTTCAAATTTCTCCAGCGAATGCAGTGAGATGTTGTCGCAACCATCAGCTTCTGAGGCTAAAAATTGGCGTACTTCATCTGCAAGCTCAATGGAAAAACCAATACGCAGGTTTGCGCCAGGAAGGAGTTGTGCTTTAAAAGAAGCAATCGTAATTTTTGCATCATTTAACGATGCCGTTGGGCAAACCACCAATAAAAGGTCTACCGATTTGACCCTAACGCTCATTTGGAATTGCGCTGCTTTATATTTTTAATTCTTGATGGAATTTTCCAGGGAGTTAATAGCCAATAGATGGCTTTAAATACTCGCCGACCATGCATCTTTATTGATGCGGGAATAAAATTCAATGCACCACGCAATGGTGCAGTTAGACGCCAAGATACTGATTTTTGTAAGACTTCATTTGATGCCTCTAAAATCGAAACTTGACTAATAAGTGAAAGGTTATGCTTGTGCATCTTCTCCACCTGATCAATGAGCGTAATGTTGTGCGCATTAACCGGCTCGAGACGCGAAAATAGATCCTCTTCTCGTTGTCGCGAGAGCATCAAGTTGTAAGTCAAATCTGCGCCATTAGCCCGCTCCATTTGCGTCGCACCCAGCGCCGAAAAATAGTTTTTAAGCGGGTCTTTCTCTACGGCATCAGGATAAAGCCAATTTAGCTTCTTTGCATCTGTCGCACCATCAAGTTGCAAAACTCCTAACCCATGGGAGTGTAAAAACTCCATATTGTTGGGGTAGCGTGCTTGCAGCTCTTCCCAAAGCTGCCAAACACCAAAACCACGTTCTCGGACATTTGTGTCATGAAAAAGTACCACAGCACCTGGAGCTAATTTTGGTAGCCAAGTATCGAAATCATGCTTAACCGCTTCATAGGTATGCAAACCATCAATATGCAACAAATCAACTGAGCCATCACGAAAATGAGCAAGGGCATCGTCGAATGTCATCCTTAATAAATTCGAAAAGCTAGAGTAGTTCGCTAAATTATGAGCGAGCACTTGTGAGTACACATCCTCGCCATAATTGCCTGCATGCTCGTCTCCCTGCCAAGTGTCAACCGCATAACACTTGCAATTTAGCTTTGATTCTTTTACAGCTTGGCAAAATGAAAAATAAGAATGTCCCGCGTGTGAACCGAGCTCCACTAATGTTGTTGGCTTTAATGAGCGCGTTATCCAAGCCGCAAAGGGAAGATGCCCCAACCAAGCGCTTGGGGCTTTAAAAGGATATGGCTTGAAGCTGGCAACTTCCAAGAGTTCACTATTAAAATTATTCACATTACTCTCCGGATATCAGGTTGATAGTTTTCATTGGTATTCCAATGATTCCACCTGAAACACTGGTTGATTCTGACTTGAAATGAATAGCATCATGTACCCAATGATGTTGAACATGGTCGAACTGCGTGCCGTTGGCGACCGCTACAGAAATTGAATAATTACCTGCAGCAAGTCTTGGCATATTAAAGGCGAACTCTGCAGTCAAAAGTTGGTTTTCAATCGCAATTACTGGGGCATCCATATAACTCAGCCATGTGTTGTCACCAACTAGGCTTTGTCCTAGCTTATCTTTGATAGAAAAGCCAATGATTGGCGACTCAAGCATTGAATGCGCCATAACTTCTATCCGCAGAATAACATCTTCGCCACCCACAATCCAAGACAACGGGCTACGATTGGCATCTAAAAACTTAACACCTGTTATTTGTGCTCCACCATTACCAAAAGATGGAGCATCCGCATCAAAACTAAAAATTTCAATGTCGTTTCGCAAATTGCTTTTATTCAAAAACTCTTGTCTCTGATCCAATTGCTTCACTACCGGTGCTTGTTCTTTTGCCTTTATCCGGGTAGTGGTGCTTTTCCCTTGCTGCGCTTCATAAAAAGCTTCCAGATAGTTTTCGCACACTTCTTTTGGGCTACCATATTCCTGAACAACACCACGCTCAAGCCAAACAGCCTTGTTGCACAAATTTCTAATAGATGCAGTGTCATGACTGACAAACAAGACAGTCCCTGTCTTCATAAATCCACGCAAGAAAAGCATACATTTCTGAGTGAAAAAAGCATCGCCAACGGCTAATGCTTCATCGATCACCAAAATATCTGCGTCCACATGAGCAATCACAGCAAAGGCTAGGCGAATCATCATGCCGCTGGAGTACATCTTTACCGGCTGCTCCATGAATTGCCCAATATCGGCAAAAGCGGCGATTTGGTCAAAACGAGCATCAATTTCTTCTTGAGTTAGCCCAAGAACGGCTGCATTGAGACAGACGTTTTCACGGCCTGTGAATTCTGGGTTGAAGCCTGAGCCCAACTCTAGCAAAGCAGCAATACGACCGTTGGTTTGTACGGTGCCGCCTGTGGGCGTAAGCGTGCCGCAGATGATTTGTAACAATGTCGATTTACCTGAACCGTTGCGGCCGATGATGCCAACGGTTTCGCCGCGTTTAACTTCAAAAGAAATGTCTTTGAGAGCCCAAAACTCGCGGAAATATGGAATGTGGTTTAAACCTAACAAGCCTTTGATTCTTGGTGCGATGAATTGCTTGAGCCTATCCCCCGGGTTATCGTAAATTTGATAACATTTACTGAGGTTTTGAACGCGGATAGCGATGTCTGTGGTCATGAGCAACGAGGTCTCTTTTTGTCTTGTATTGTGATAGCAAAGTTGGTTTAGCGCATGAGGTTTGTCATCCGTTATCAATGTTTAGATAGTGGCTTCTCTAATATTTGCGCAATTAAATCAGCGTTTCAAAGCTTTATGCATATTGGTTTTATAAGTCGTCGTTTACAACATGCATGTTGACGGATTCAATAGGAATGCCAACCAAACCATAACGCAGTTTATTAGATGACACATTAATAACTAAAGCATCATGTAGCCAATTGTGTGGCACATTATCATGTAAAGTGCCGTCAGCGACGGACACAGCCAAAACGTACTGACCATTGGGCAACATGGGAAATTGAAATACAAACTGCGCCTCAACCTCCTGATTTGTTGCCACAAAGCATGGTTTACCAAAATCGACTAAGTAAGTGTTGTCGCCAAACAAATCTTGTCCTAACCGATCTCGAACCATAAAACCAAGCATTGCGCTTTGCAAAGTCTCATGCGCTTTTGCACGAACAACCAAACGCACCCTCTCACCACCATTCAATACACCTTTTGCGCCCACCTCAAGACTGGTTAAAACTACAGAAACGATATTAGCGCTTCCAGTCTGCCAGCCTTTGGCTTGGGCTAAATTATCATAAATGGCCACTGCATTTTCAGCACTTTGCGCCTCAACAGGCTGTAGTTCAGGCACTTGATTTTGAGACTTGTCAGCGATGACTTTGTTTTTTTGTAGCTTTGCCTCATCGCCATAAACCTCTTGCATGGTGTAATGAAAATACGCCTCTGCAACGTCTTTTGACGTCCCAACTTGAACAACCTCGCCTTTGTTCAACCAGATGGCAGATTTGCACAGGTTTTGCACGGAGGCCGTGTCGTGACTCACAAACAGCAGCGTACCGCGCTCTTGGAAGGCGCGAATGAAGCGCATGCATTTTTGGATGAAGACGGCATCGCCCACCGCCAAGGCCTCGTCGATGATCAAAATATCAGCATCAACGTGTGCAATCACGGCAAAAGCGAGTTTGACGTACATGCCGCTGGAGTAAATTTTGACCGGCTGCTCCATGAATTGCCCAATATCGGCAAAAGCGGCGATTTTGTCAAACCGAGCATCTACTTCTTCTTGCGTCAGACCAAGCACTGCGGCATTGAGGTAAACGTTTTCACGGCCTGTGAATTCTGGGTTGAAGCCTGAACCCAGCTCTAGCAAAGCGGCAATGCGGCCATTGGTTTGCACGGTGCCACCAGTGGGCGAGAGCGTGCCGCAGATGATTTGCAAGAGGGTCGATTTACCCGAACCGTTGCGGCCGATGATGCCGATGGTTTCACCGCGTTTAACCTCAAATGAAATGTCTTTGAGTGCCCAAAACTCGCGGAAATAGGGGGCGTGAGGCTTGCCAAGCAACCGCTTTAGACGTGGGGCGACAAATTGCTTGAGGCGATCCCCGGGGTTATCGTAAATTTGATAGCATTTGCTGAGATTTTGAACGCTGATGGCGTTGTCTGTGGTCATGAGCAACGAGGTCTCTTTATGTCTTGTACTTGCAAAGGCAATTTTTAACGCTTACAACACGTCTGCAAAACCTTTGCGGGTTTTTTGAAACCATGCGAAGCCCAGCCAAGCAATGATGCTAGCGAGTGCTGTATAGATGAGCAAATTGGTCCAGTTGGGCATTTGCCCCCAAATAAGTACTGCACGGGATTGCTCTATGATGAAAGTTAAGGGGTTGGCCCTTATCCAAGGGCGCATGCCCTCAGGAAGTGACGTAATTGGATAAAACACGGGCGACATGAACATCATGACCGTCATGGCTAGACCAATGGTTTGGCCTACATCACGAACGAAAACGCCAATCGACGCCAACATCCAAGCAAAACCCATCGTTAAAATAATCAACGGCAAAAATATCAAAGGTATAAAAACGACCGTCCAATGCAAAAAACCATTGAAACCAATAAATACCAGCAATAAGACGCATAGACTCACCATACTGTGGAATATGGCCGAACCCATGCTGATAACCGGCAAAATCTCTAACGGGAAAACCACTTTTTTGACGTAATTAGCATTGCTCAATATCAAGGTAGGTGCGCGATTCAGCACTTCTGCAAATAAGCCATGGACGATCATGCCAACAAAGAGAAGCACGGCAAACAGGGTTTTGGACTCTTCGCCGCCGTTGGGCACGGCCCCCCATTTGGACTTGAACACGACAGCAAAAAAGAAGGTGTAAACCGAGAGCATGAGCAAGGGGTTAAAAAACGACCATAGCAGCCCCATGGCGGAGCCTTTGTAACGGCCTACCACGTCGCGGCGGCTCATTTGCACGATCAGCATGCGGTTGTGCCGCAAGCTGCGTAGCATGGCGCGCAACGAGGTGGGGTGGTCTGCGTGTGGATTCATGTTGTATATTTACTCGGTCTGCCTGCCAAAATCATCTCGCATTATAGTTCGCCCACCCTTATGAATCAGACCCTAGACCAAACACTGCCAACGCGCCTAAAACTTAGCCGCGTGCAACGGCTTTTTTTGATGGTGACGCAAGGGCGCGTGTTACATGTCGTCAAAAACCGCCTCAAGCCCTTTGTGGTACGGGCGGGCCAACGAGCCATGAAGCGGCCGGCTTTCAAAAATATGGTTGACAAAGCACTTCGTAACTCACCGGAACTAAAGCTGCGGGTGCATCGCGTTTTATGGAGCGAGGTGAACTTGCCACCGCGTGCGCTGAAGATATTTACCGACTTACAAGATGCCATAGCGCAACAAACGGCTGCCAACACCCGCAGCGCCGCTGGAGACAAGGCCTGATGCGTATTTTGATTGACCTGCAAGGGGCGCAGTGTGATAGCCGTTTTCGCGGCATTGGGCGGTACACGCTGTCTTTGGCCTTGGCCATGGCGCGCAACCCCGCAGGGCACGAGATTTGGTTGGCGCTGAACGCGGCGTTTCCGCAAAGCATCATTGATTTACGCCATGCCTTTGCAGGTTTGATTCCGCCAGAGCGGATTCGCGTCTTTTCTATTCCTTTGCCGATTGCCGAAGTCGCACCGAACTATGCCTGGCGCACCC
>CBDUEA010000076.1:0-7661 GCA_965365965.1 uncultured Polaromonas sp.
AGGCTAAGTTTAAACAACGCAAAAGAGTCAATCAGTTCGCGCTGACTTTGTCTTTATTGGCAATGGCCTTTGGACTTTTTTGGTTGGTTTGGATACTGTGGGAAACCATCAGATTGGGCTTGGGAGGCATGGCACTCAGCACATTAACTGAAATGACCCCACCACCAAACGAAGCGGGCGGTATCGCTAATGCGATTTATGGATCATTTTTAATGGTGCTGATGGCAACTTTTATCGGCACGCCCATAGGCATCATGGCTGGGATATATTTGTCTGAGTACGAACCTAAAAGTTGGCTGGCAAACACAACTAGATTTGTTAACGATATTTTGTTGTCTGCGCCATCTATCGTTATTGGCTTGTTTGTTTATGCCGTGATCGTGACACGATTCAAGTCGTTCTCAGGCTGGGCTGGCGTGGTTGCTTTGGCAATGATTGCCATTCCAGTTGTTATTCGGACGACGGAGAACATGCTTCAATTAGTTCCGGCTGGATTGCGTGAAGCTGCGTATGCATTAGGCTCACCCAAATGGAAAGTGATCACCTTTATCACGCTACGCGCTGCACGAGCAGGTGTGGTTACTGGATTGCTTTTGGCTGTTGCGCGAATTTCTGGTGAAACGGCACCCTTGCTGTTTACTGCACTGAACAATCAATTTTGGACGTCAAGTCTGTCTGAGCCGATGGCGAGTTTACCGGTAACTATATTTAAGTTTGCGATGAGTCCTTATGAAAATTGGCAAAAATTAGCTTGGGCAGGCGTATTTTTAATAACGATAACTGTTTTAGGTTTGAATATTTTGGCTCGTGTTTTAACGCGTGAAAAAAGTTAACCCTTAGCTTTATTTTGAAATCACTTTTAACGTTGCAAGAAACAGATAGTTATGACTACAGAATTATTAAAATCAAAATTGTCAGTCAAAGATTTAAATTTTTATTACGGAAAATTTCATGCCCTTAAAAACATCAACCTTGAAATTCCTGAAAATAAAGTAACCGCGTTTATTGGCCCTTCAGGTTGCGGTAAATCTACTTTACTGCGTACTTTTAATAGAATGTTCGAGTTGTATCCAGAGCAACGTGCTGAAGGTTCTATCAAACTGGATGGTGAAGATTTGTTGACCTCAAAGCAAGACGTTGCATTGATACGTGCAAAAATCGGCATGGTATTTCAGAAGCCAACGCCATTTCCTATGTCAATTTATGACAACGTTGCGTTTGGTGTGAAGTTATTTGAAAATTTAAATGCTAGCGATATGGATGATCGCGTTGAGTGGGCTTTGCGGAAAGCGGCCTTATGGACCGAAGTTAAGGACAAACTGAATCAAACTGGTTCGGGACTCTCCGGCGGACAGCAGCAACGTTTGTGCATAGCCAGGGGGATAGCCATCAAACCCGAAGTCTTGCTCCTTGATGAGCCTTGCTCCGCATTAGATCCCATTTCAACCTCAAAGATTGAAGAGCTGATCACTGAACTTAAGTCAGATTACACAGTTGTTATTGTGACTCACAACATGCAACAAGCGGCTCGTTGTAGCGACTATACCGCCTATATGTATTTAGGTGATTTGATCGAGTTCGGTTCTACTGAGCAATTGTTCTTTAAGCCAAAGCGAAAAGAAACTGAAGATTACATTACTGGTCGTTTTGGTTGAAAAAAGGAGCACAACATGGCAGATAAACATTTATCAACACAGTTTGACAGCGAACTGAATGGTGTCTCCTCTAAAGTGATGGAGATGGGCGGTTTGGTTGAAGCGCAAATTAGACTCGCTATCCAAGCACTTTCTCAGTTCAGCATGGACGTTGCCAATCAAGTCACTGAAACAGAGTCTCGTGTTAACGCCATGGAGGTCGAGATAGACCGCGATTTATCATCCATCATTGCGCGTAGACAACCCACTGCTAGAGACTTACGGCTGTTGATTGCTATTTCCAGAACCACTGCCAACTTGGAACGCGCTGGTGATGAGGCCGACAAAATTGCACGAATGGTTAAGTCTATTTTGCAAAGCGGGATTCAAGGTGGCTCTGCGCGTGCCTTGCCATCCGGTGACTTGCGTTTGGCTGCAGATTTGGCCTCAAATCAATTGCGAAAGGCTTTAGATAGCTTTGCTCGCTTAGATACAGCGTTAGCCGTAGGTATCTTAAAGGAGGATGATTTAATTGATCAAGAATTCGATGGTTTTGTTCGAAAACTTGTTACCTACATGATGGAAGATCCGCGAACCATTTCAGCCAGTTTAGATTTGCTGTTTGTCGCTAAAGCGATAGAACGCATTGGAGATCATGCTAAAAATATTGCCGAAGTTGTTATTTATATCGTCAAAGGGGCAGATGTAAGGCATACAACAATGGCTGAAATTGAATCGGCAGTCAAATAGCATTTCCATTTGAAAATGTATGAAAACTATTCCTCGAATTTTAATTGTTGAAGATGAAC
This sequence comes from uncultured Polaromonas sp., assembly GCA_965365965.1. Classification (GTDB taxonomy): domain Bacteria; phylum Pseudomonadota; class Gammaproteobacteria; order Burkholderiales; family Burkholderiaceae_C; genus Aalborgiella. The sequence goes on from CBDUEA010000076.1 coordinate 2,444, forward strand.
CAGCAATTGCAGAATTGATTGTGGTGAATTTGAAGCACAATGGTTTTGCACCCATTTGGGCTGGCGAGGGTATAGCGGCGCAACGTGAGTTAGATGCTGAGTTGCCAGATGCTATTTTGTTGGACTGGATGCTGCCTGGCCAAAGCGGTTTGAGTCTAGCTCGAAAATGGCGTAGCAATGAGCGTTCAAAAAATGTTCCCATCATTTTGTTAACGGCTAAAGGCGATGAGTCAGACAAGGTTGCAGGTTTTGATGTTGGGATCGATGACTACATTACAAAGCCATTTTCAACCAAGGAGTTGCTTGCGCGCATACGTGCCGTCCTGCGTCGCAGTGCCCCGCAACAGTTAACCGAGACGCTTACCATAGGTTTGTTGGATCTAGATATTGCCACGCACAGAGTCTCCTATCAAGGGCAAGAACTTAAATTAGGACCAACAGAATTCAAACTGTTGCATTTTTTGATGGAACATTCAGAACGCGTACATAGTCGGGGTCAATTGTTGGATAAAGTTTGGGGAGATCATGTCTATATTGAAGAGCGTACGGTGGATGTGCATGTGAAGCGTTTGCGTGAGGCCTTGGGTCAGGGGGGGCGTCAGATCGAAACCGTGCGTGGAACTGGATATCGGTTAACGGCTGCCGTGCCATCCATCATTCAGGCATAAATTCTCCATGCTTTGGCGATTAACTGGTTTTGTTTTTTGGTCTATCACTGGCGCCATCATTAGCGCCATGTTGGGAAGTCAAGCTTCGATAGGGCTCGATAGAGTTCTGTTGGCGTTTGGGGGCGCGCTTTTAGGTGGTTTCTGCTGGACTTGGCTCAATTTATGGCGTGCATCACGTGCTTTAAATTGGTTGCGTGATGGTGATGTCAAGGCAATGCCTAAAATCGGAGGACTTTGGGGAGAAGCGGTCAATCGTGTACTCAAATTATTGCGTCAGAACATGCTTGAAGCGAAGGCAAGTGAGGGGCGTTTGAGCGATTTTTTGTTAGCAATTCAAGCCTCGCCAAACGGAGTTTTGTTGCTTGATGCCAATGGCCAGATTGAGTGGTCTAACTTGACGGCTGCAGAACATTTCGGTTTAGATATCCATGCAGATATCGCGCAACATGTAGGAAATTTGATACGTGACCCAGTGTTCGCAGCGTATTTCAATGCCGCAGACTACACTTATGAAATAACCATAGCAGGTAACAAAGACAGCTATGCGCGACCAAGTCGCATTGCGGTTCAAATTCATCCTTACGGAATGGGAAAAAAGCTAATGCTTTCGCATGATGTCACCGCATTGGAATTGTCTGATCTGATGCGACGTGATTTTGTTGCAAATGTTTCGCATGAGATTCGTACGCCATTGACCGTTTTAGCTGGATTTGTAGAAACATTGCAAACGTTGCCTTTGAGCGACGAAGAACAACACAAGTATCTTGATTTGATGGCAATGCAAGCGCAGCGAATGCAGATGCTGGTCAGCGATTTACTCACGCTTTCTAAGTTGGAGGGGAGTCCTGCACCCTTGGGTGATACTTGGTTCAGCCTCAAGACCTTGATGAACACTTGTGAGCAAGAGGCGAAAGCTTTGTCTGAGCTTATAAGCTCATCAGCTCATTCAACTGAACTCAAACAAAATCTTATCTTTTGCTTGCCTGTAGATTTGGAGTTTGCAGGGTCACCAACTGAGATGCTGAGTGCAATGTCGAATCTGGTAAATAACGCTGTTAGACACACGCCTCCTACTGGGACGATTTTGGTGAGTCTCAAGCAAATACACAACGGGAAAGTTGAGTTTCTAGTCAAAGACACGGGCTATGGGATTCCCCCAGAGCACTTATCCCGACTAACCGAACGGTTTTATAGGGTGGATGACAGCAGATCTCGCGAATCCGGAGGAACTGGCTTGGGTTTGTCTATTGTTAAACATGTTGTACAGCGACATGGCGGAGAGTTGCACATTGAAAGCACTTTGGGCGTAGGATCTACATTTAGTTTTGTATTGCCAGCTCATAGGGTTCGCATGCAAGTGAATTAAGTTGCAAGTTTTGTGTAAGAACATAAATTTGTCAGTCTATGGATTTAGTGTCACAATACAAGAGCTTACCTAGGCCCTTCCTGCCACAGTCGCATCCGCCAATCGGTTAAGCCGTGTCGCGGAAGGTTTTAAAACTAAACTTAGTTTCCTTCAGGGAAACGGAGAACAGCGAGATATGAGTCAATCACCTACGACGCAACCTACGGGTTCAGTCTATCAAGCCTATTCGGGCAATACTTTCCTGTTCGGTGGCAATGCCCCGTATGTTGAGGAAATGTATGAGAACTACTTACTAAATCCCGGCAGTGTGCCTGATAGCTGGCGCGATTACTTTGATGCTTTGCAGCATGTAGCTGCTGTAGATGGCACAAGTGCCAAAGACGTGGCTCACCTTCCAGTTATCAATGCTTTTGCTGAGCGCGCTAAAGCTGGTGGCACCAAAGTTGTTCAAGCCAGTACTGATCCTGAAATGGGGCGCAAACGCACCGCTGCTCAGCAGTTGATTGCAGCTTACAGAAACGTGGGTGCTCGTTGGGCTGATCTGGATCCACTTAAGCGCACAGAGCGCGACAATATTCCAGAGCTTGAGCTGTCCTTCTACGGCTTCAGCGATGCGGATCAAGAAACTGTTTTTAATACAAGCAATACATTTTTTGGCAAAGACTCGATGAGTCTTCGCGAGCTGATGAACGCATTACGCGAGACCTATTGCGGAACCATCGGCGCCGAGTACATGTACACCACGGACCAAAACCAAAAGCGTTGGTGGCAGCAAAAACTCGAGTCTATTCGCAGCAAGCCGCAGTTTAATGCTGAAAAGAAAAAGCATATTCTCGATCGATTGACGGCTGCTGAAGGGCTTGAACGCTTTCTTCATACCAAATATGTTGGTCAAAAGCGCTTCTCGCTAGAAGGTGGTGAAAGCTTCATTGCGGCCATGGATGAGTTGATTCAGCAAGCTGGAGCCAAAGGTGTACAAGAAATTGTGATTGGTATGGCTCATCGTGGCCGCTTGAACGTGTTGGTCAATACGTTAGGCAAAATGCCTGGAGACTTGTTTGCAGAGTTTGACCATACTGCACCTGAAGAATTGCCATCTGGTGACGTGAAGTATCACCAAGGTTTTAGCTCAGATGTTTCAACAACTGGCGGGCCTGTGCATTTGACTCTGGCATTTAACCCATCGCACTTAGAGATTGTGAATCCAGTGGTTGAAGGCTCAGTGCGTGCCCGTATGGATCGTCGCGCTGACCCTCGGGGCGATCAGGTCTTGCCTGTTCTGGTACACGGTGACGCAGCTTTCGGTGGTCAAGGCGTGAACCAAGAAACTTTGGCATTGGCGCAAACGCGTGGTTACACCACTGGCGGAACCGTGCACATCATCATCAACAATCAGATCGGATTTACAACCTCAGATCCGCGCGACATGCGCTCCAGCGCATTTTGTACCGATATTGTGAAGATGGTTGAGTCCCCCGTCCTTCATGTGAATGGAGACGACCCAGAAGCTGTTGTGTTGGCGACTCAATTGGCCTTGGAGTTCCGTATGGAATTCCGGCAAGATGTGGTTGTAGATATTACGTGCTTCCGCAAATTGGGTCACAACGAGCAGGATACGCCTAGCTTGACCCAGCCGCTGATGTACAAAAAGATTGTGGCCCATCCTGGTACTCGCAAGTTGTATGCCGACAAATTGTCAGCGCAAGGCATGGGCGAGACTTTGGGCGACGATATGGTCAAGGCTTACCGTGCGGCTATGGACGCAGGTAAGCATACTGTGGACCCTATACTTACTAATTTCAAGAGTAAATACGCTGTGGATTGGGCACCCTTTTTGGGTAAAAAATGGACGGATGCTGGTGATACAGCACTGCCATTGATCGAGTGGAAGCGTATTGCAGAGCGTCTTACCAAGATCCCCGAGAACGTCACTGCCCATCAGCTTGTTAAGAAAGTCTATGACGACCGAGCTGCTATGGGCCGAGGTGATGTGAATGTCGACTGGGGTATGGGTGAACACATGGCTTTTGCCTCTTTGGTTGCAAGTGGTTATCCTGTGCGACTTTCCGGTGAGGACTGCGGACGTGGCACATTTACACATCGGCATGCGGTGATTCATGATCAAGCTCGTGAAAAATGGGATGCTGGTACATATGTACCTTTGCAAAATGTGGCTGATAATCAAGCGCCATTTGTCGTTATCGACTCTATTCTCTCTGAAGAAGCCGTGCTAGGTTTTGAATACGGATACGCATCAAATGATCCCAATACCTTGGTTATTTGGGAGGCACAGTTTGGGGATTTTGCCAACGGCGCTCAAGTGGTGATTGATCAGTTCATTGCATCTGGTGAGGTGAAATGGGGACGCGTGAATGGCATTACTTTGATGCTTCCACATGGTTACGAAGGACAAGGGCCAGAGCACAGCTCAGCGCGTTTAGAGCGGTTTATGCAATTGGCAGCAGATACCAATATGCAAATTGTGCAGCCTACAACGGCTAGCCAAATCTTCCACGTGTTGCGTCGCCAGATGGTCCGTAATTTGCGCAAACCATTAATCATCATGACGCCGAAGAGCTTGTTGCGTAATAAAGATGCAACTTCACCGCTTTCAGAATTCACAAAGGGCATGTTCCAAACAGTGATTCCTGAGAATAAAGTGCTGAAGTCAGACAAAGTTAAACGTGTTATTGCTTGCTCCGGCAAAGTGTATTACGACTTGGTCAAGCGGCGTGAGGAGAATGGGCATGACGACACAGCGATTATTCGCGTCGAGCAGCTGTACCCCTTCCCGCATAAAGCTTTTGCTACAGAAATGAAAAAGTACCCGAATGTACATGAAATGGTTTGGTGTCAAGATGAGCCGCAAAATCAAGGTGCTTGGTTCTTCGTGCAACACTATATTCACGAAAATATGAGTGAAGGTCAGAAGTTGGGTTATGCAGGACGCGCTGCATCGGCGTCTCCAGCTGTTGGATATTCACATCTGCATCAAGAGCAACAAAAATCATTGGTTGATGCTGCGTTTGGCAAGCTGAAAGGTTTCGTTTTAACGAAATAAAAATGAATTGAAGCTTTTAAAGCGCTCTCTCAAATCACAAACAAAGCACATTGAAAGAATACTATGGCAATCGTAGAAGTAAAAGTTCCCCAACTGTCTGAGTCGGTAGCGGAAGCCACCATG
>CBDUEA010000077.1:0-7559 GCA_965365965.1 uncultured Polaromonas sp.
TGCAAATCCGAGTAGGTCGGTTCGACTCCGGCCTGCGCCTCCAGAATTGCCCTGTCAACTGTCTTGTTGTTAGGGCTTTTTTGTTTAACAATGATATTGTTTTTTGTAATATCTTGAGTTTGTAAAGTGATTGCAGAAGATTATTGAGCCTCGATGGTGGAATAGGTAGACACAGCGGACTTAAAATCCGCCGCTTCGTTCATAGCGGGCGTACCGGTTCGATTCCGGTTCGAGGCACCACCACATAATCACTACCAAGACAGTGTAAGATTGGCACCAATATGTCACGCTACAACGCTCCCTTTGAAATTCATGTACACGGTCAAGTTCCATTGCTTGCTGGGGTTAAGTTTGAACAAATTCAGGAAGCACTGAAACCTTTGTGGAAATATGCAGGTGCACGCTCTTTAACTGATGCAGCGAATAGTTCCTATGAAGAAGAGCCTGGAATCAAATTTGATGCTCAAGAGCATTTGCTTCAAATGTGTTGGACTGTTCCTGGCGACGAAGATTTTCGACAATCGCTCGATGAAATGTGTATGAACCTGAATGAGTTGGCAGAGCAGGGTGCCGCCATCGAAGTGACTTTCTATGATGTTGAGTTTGATGATGAAGATCGTGATGATGATCCCACGGTAGACGATGATTCTCGTGATGATTTCATGTTGTTATTTGTGGGCCCCACGCCTGCTGCCATCATGCAAGTACAGCGAGATTTACTCGTTCAAGATGTCGTTAATCTGATGGAGCGCCACTTTGATGGGGCGGAGTTAGGTGGAGTCGTAACCGAGATTGATAAATTATTTACGCAGCGTTTTGATGCGTTGGTTAACTCACTTGAACTTGGCAAGCCACCACGTGGAATGGGTGGCGGTGGGTCGGGTCACGGAAATGGCCGTCGTCCTCGGCATTTGCACTAAAAGTACAGGTAGTGAGTATCGGAATTAATTTTCCGAGTTTTATCCTCACCTGCATACTTGCTGCAAAAGGTAAGAGACAATCTCTTAAAAGCCAAATTGATTTCTGTCAGCTTGTTTTGAGAGGTTTCAATGTCCTTATTTTCTCAAGATAACTTGAACCCTGGTGTTCGAAAGCGTGAGGTGTTTGGTTGGGCAATGTATGACTTCGCCAACTCGGGATACACCACCGTTGTCATCACAGCAGTCTTCGCTGCTTACTTTGTGGGCGGTATTGCAAATAAAGCTGAGTGGGCAACTTTTGCTTGGACGGTAGCTCTCAGCATTTCATACGCCATAGTCATGCTGACGATGCCGAGTATTGGGGCTTTTGCTGACTTACGTGCAGCGAAAAAAAGATTACTTCTGCTAACAACGATCGCGTGTGTTGTGACCACCGCATGTCTAGCTTTCGCGCGGCCTGGCAGTGTGGCATTGGCGATGTTACTTATTATTTTATCGAATACCTTTTACGCTTATGGTGAGTCACTGACAGCATCATTTTTGCCAGAGCTTGCACGACCTGAGGCCTTTGGAAAAGTCAGCGGCTGGGGATGGAGTTTTGGATATTTCGGCGGGATGTTGACTCTGGGTTTGAGTTTAGCTTATGTGCTTTGGGCGCAAAGTCAAAACATTTCAGCAGACATTTTTGTACCAGTGACCATGCTTATTACGGCTGTCATTTATGGCATTGCAGCAACGGCAACATTTTGGTTGTTAGGCGAACGGGCTGTACCTAACCCTGATGCATTGCGACAAAGTGGCTTCAAGGCATCTCTTGCGCAACTCAAAATCACTTTTAAGCAAGCGCGTCGATTCAAAGACTTCATGTGGTTTCTGGCTTGCAGTGTTTGCTACGAAGGCGGTGTTGCGGTCGCGATTACTTTGGCCGCCATTTATGCAGAGCAAGTAATTGGATTTTTGCCTCAAGAAACCATGCTGTTGATTTTTGTCTTGAATATTGCTGCTGCGGTGGGTGCTTTCGGTTTTGGGTATTTTCAAGACAAAGTAGGGCATAAGTTAGCACTTGGACTTACTCTGGTGGGTTGGGTGGCAACGTGTGTGATTGCGGCGATTACAACCACAAAAGGTGGTTTTTGGTATGCCGCTGCTATTGCAGGTTTTTGTATGGGCAGCAGTCAGTCAGCTGGTCGAGCTATGGCGAGTTTGTTTGCTCCACCAAAACAGTTGGGAGAGTTTTTTGGTTTGTGGACTTTTGCTACACGCTTGGCTAGCATCATTGGCCCACTGAGTTACGGTGCGATTACTTGGATGACAGATGGCAATCAACGCATAGCCATCATGTCAACATCAGTGTTATTTGTTGCCGGTTTGTTGTTGTTGATACCTGTTAATGTTAGGCGTGGCCGTGCTGCTGCATTAGGTACACTTGTTTAAATTTTTTTATTTGTCAATATGTTAGAAGCTGCTTTAAATTTTGTAAGTTGTCCTGATGCTGAAGGCGGTCATAAGATGGCTTACTGGCAATGGGGTGACAACAACTGTCCACATGTCATTGTTTGTGTACATGGCTTGACACGTCAAGGTCGAGACTTTGATGTCCTAGCGCGTGCCTTATACACACAAGCTCAAGGTAAGATTCGTGTGGTTTGTCCAGATGTGGTTGGACGAGGTCAAAGCGATTGGCTCAAAGACCCAATGGGATACCAAATCCCAACCTATGCTGGCGATATGCTGGCGTTGCTTGCCAAGTTGCAACCTAAAACTTTGGATTGGGTCGGCACCAGTATGGGTGGTTTGATTGGTATGGTTATCAGCGGACGAGCAGATTTGCCACTGCCCGTACCCGTTAGGCGTCTGGTGTTGAATGATGTGGGACCTGTGATTGAATGGCGTGCCTTACAACGCATCGGACAGTACTTAGGCAACACAGGACGCTTTGAAACTGAACAACAAGCAGCCGACGCCATGTGGGCTGTATCTAGTAGTTTTGGTCCTCACACACCTGAGCAATGGCTAGCGCTGTCTAAACCAATGCTCAGGCAGCTTCTCGACTCTACTACAGGGACTCCCACTGGGTTTACGCTGAACTATGACCCCAGTCTGGCCGTACCTTTTGCAACCATGACTGCTGAATCTGCCAAAGAGGGAGAAGCTTTGCTTTGGTCGCTATATGACAATATCAAATCACAAACTCTGATCACTCGCGGTGCGGAATCAGATTTACTCGCTAGTGAAACTGCCCTTGTCATGACGCAGCGAGGGCCTAAAGCACAGCTGATTGAATTTGCTGGCGTGGGTCATGCACCAACTTTTGTTCCACAAAACCAAGTTAAAGCTGTTGTAGATTTTTTATTGAATTAATGGTGGTTTGAAAGAGTTGTATGCGTGATGAAAGTGCAGAAAACATAACTAGATCAGAGGTAACTTCTACTGGTCAAACTGCGCCTGGAGCAACATTGGTACGCGCGCGTGGATTTGCTGAGCCCTTTCTTGCCAATGCACACCTAGATTCAGGTGAAAACACTTGGCATCATGCGCAAGCTGTCTCTAAAATTTTGCAAGAGATTGGTGGCTCAGAAACCATGCAGGCAGCCTGCTATTTGGTGTATACCTGCGACCACTTGAACAAACCCTTGGAAGTGATTGCCCAAGCGTTTGGTGAAAATTTGGCGGTTTTAGCGGTTGAGGCCACCAAGTTGATGCGTGTTCAACGTCAAACCAACCAATCTACAGCGAACATAAACAACCTAAAAACACCCGAAACCGCATCAGCCCACACTGAAACAGTACGCAAAATGCTGCTTGCTTTTTCGCGCGATATACGGGTTGTGATGCTCCGATTGGCCTCTCGTCTGCAAACATTACGCTACTTTGCGGCGAACAAAGCTGACGTTGCAACGAGCATGGCTCAGGAGTCGCTGCAGGTTTTTGCTCCGCTGGCTAGCCGTTTGGGGATATGGCAAATCAAATGGGAAATGGAAGATTTGTCATTTCGGTTTTTAGAGCCAGAAACATACAAAAAAATTGCCAAGCTGTTGGATGAAAAACGAAGCCTGCGTGAAGACTACGTCAACCAATTGCGCGACCGCTTGCAATCAGATTTGGCTAAACAAGGTATCAAAGCTGATGTGCAAGGACGCCCTAAACACATTTACAGTATTGTCAAAAAAATGCGGGGTAAGTCGCTTGATTTCGATCAAGTGCTTGACATCCGTGCGCTGCGAGTCGTTGTCGCCGAGATCGTTGACTGCTATGGCGCATTAAGTTGGGTGCATGCGCAGTTTTCTCCCATGACGGATGAGTTTGACGACTACATTGCAAAACCCAAGGCAAACGGTTATCAATCGTTGCACACCGTGGTGCGTGATGCAGCAGGGCAGGCAATTGAAATCCAAATTCGCACACAAGCCATGCATGACAAAGCAGAGCATGGCGTGGCGGCGCACTGGGTTTATAAAGAAGCGGGTGCCAAGGGCTATGCAGGTATTGCTGCAACCGGTAGCTACGATGCCAAAATTGCCGTACTGCGTCAACTTTTGGCTTGGGAACGCGATTTGACAGGTGCAGAGGCTGGCTCTCAGGCAAGCGCTTTGCTAAGTGATCGTATTTACGTTTTGACGCCTGATGCTGCTGTCGTTGAATTGCCGCAGGGATCGACTGCTATTGATTTTGCGTACACGGTGCACACCAGTTTGGGTCATCGTTGCCGAGGTGTACGATTAGACGGTGCGATGGTGCCGCTTAATACGCCACTCAAAAACGGCCAAACCGTTGAAATAACCACCTCTAAAGAGGGGGGTCCTTCACGCGACTGGCTCAACCCAGAACTTGGCTTTCTCAGTAGCCATCGTGCCAAAGCCAAAGTACGGGCTTGGTTCAATGCATTGGCGATGCAAGAAACCATTGCGCGTGGCCGCGAGGCCGTTGAAAAGCTCTTGCAGCGTGAAGGCAAAACCGCCATCAAATTGGTCGATTTAGCAACGCAACTCGGCTTTAAATCAGCGGACGAGTTGTTTGAGGTGGTTGGTAAAGACGAATACTCACTGCGCACGATTGAAGCGTTTTTTAAGCCACCCATACCAGAGCCCTCGACCGAAGAACTTTTGCTCAAACGCGCCAAGGTTGAGAAAACTCCCAAGGGCGGCGTGCTGGTGGTGGGCGTTGATTCACTACTGACGCAACTCGCCAAATGCTGCAAACCCGCGCCAGGCGATGCGATTGGAGGCTTTGTGACGCGCGGCAAGGGCGTGAGCATTCATCGCAGCAATTGCCCTAATTTTCAGGCCTTGATGGCTCGCAACGACCAGCAGGATGAAGGCCGCGTGATTGAGGTAGCTTGGGCCAACCAAAAACAAATTGACAAACAGGTTTACCCTGTTGATGTGGTGATTGAAGCAATGGATCACCAAGGTTTACTGCGAGAGATTTTGGAAGTGTTTTCAAAAGACAAACTCAACGTAATTGCTGCCAACACGCAGTCGATTCGCAATAGCCAAGGTGATACAGCTTGGATGACTTTCACGGTAGAAGTGTCGGATTCAGCGCGTTTGAACAAAGTGCTGAGCCAGGTACTTGAAGTGCAAGGCATTCGCTCTGCACGCAGAAGATAAAAACTAACGCAATAGATATTAAAAGCAAGCTTTAGCCTGCTATAATTCGATTTGTCGAACAGACTTTAGGCGCGTAGCTCAGCTGGTTAGAGCACTACCTTGACATGGTAGGGGTCGTTGGTTCGAGTCCAATCGTGCCTACCAATTTAAAAAGCTTGTAAATCTATGATTTACAAGCTTTTTTGGTTTTTAGTTGCAGCTTTTTGAGGCTACCTCAAACCCATTCCTCACACAGTTTTTCGGCCTGCTCAAGTACCAACTGAATCGCCGTTTCCGTCTTCACCTACGGGTACTTGCATTTGAGCAAATTACCTTTAACCATGATGTGCAGTCTGGAAGGAACAGATTCGCGCTTGGCCCAATCGACGCTGACGTTTTTTCGCAGGGATTCGGTCAATTCATGGGCGATTTTCTTCTGGGTCTCGTCGCCAAGCGTAAGCAAAGATTTTTCATTGTTGGGCAACTCTTCGTAAAAAGCCAGTTCATCGTCGTTCAAACCCAGCTCCGAGCCACGGTCGGCAGCGGGTATCTGCGGGTTGAGGCGGTAAATGTCTTGTCGCAGCCGCTCGTTCAACACCACCTGGCCTTAGCTGCTGCGCTCATGCGCTGCGCCATCGGGGCGCGATATCTGATCCGTACAAGTGCGTGCAGCTCACCTCAGTCAACCAGCCCAGGGTTTCTTGTTCGAGTTGGTCTTTGGTCATGCAAACTTGCTGCGATTAATGCTTAGAGGGTTAACTATGTTTAAAAAGTCAAAAAGGAACATGTTTTGGGGATGCGCCGATTCAATCAATCAATCGTAAAACCGGTTAAGTATTAAAAATACAAATATTTATAAATGTTCCTAGCTATATGTATAAAAAACCGCATTTTCTATACATATTTGCTTGAAAAGCAGCTCCAAATCGGCTCCAAATCAGATTATTTACAAGAAAAAAGCATTTTTAATGAGTAAATCAGCCTATAGCCGTTGTATTTATTGTCTAAGAAGCTATCAATTTAATACCAAATTAGAAAACTGGACTTGGCTGGATTTACGCTGTTTTGAAACCTGTTTTTATAAGAATTTTTTGAATCAGCCGGCGTATTTGTTTAATAGTTTGCTATTACTTAATTATCATAAAACGTCTAAATACCCATATTCCCATTTTGAGGTAAAGGCAGCTGCCCAAAGATTAAACGCGTGAGCAGGGTGTCGCGCAGGGTGGCATTCGGCTGGTCAGGGCGGCTATACTCGCCCACGGTTCACTTTTCTCTAGGATGACATGCGCAATTTACCCGGCTTGGCTTTCATAGCTGTCGTCTTCTCCCTGACTCTCACCGCCTGTAACAGTGAGGTCAAAGACACGCATCCTGATCAGCTCGTCACCAAGCGACGGGCGATCTTCAAGCAATTAACTCGAACGCTGGAGCCTATAGGTTTGGTGGCACGTGGCCGCAATACCTACAACCCGCGCGAAGTGGAGATCAATGCGCTGGAGTTGCGCAAGCTCTCTACGCAACCTTGGCCTCTTTTTACCGCCGACAGCAATTACCCGCCCACCCATGCCAAACCTGCCGTGTGGTCGCAGCAAACGGAATTTAAGGCAGCGCAGCAGGACTTTCAGGGGCAAGTCGAGGGGCTGGTTAAAGCAGCGCAGGACGGTGATCTTGAAGCGATCAAAGCCAGCGTTAACGCGGTAGAAAAAAGTTGCAAGAGTTGCCACACCCAGTTCCGCAATAACACTGCCAGCTAAGCGTCATCCAGCCACGTAATGCGCAGCTGTCCATCGACGCGCTCCACCCAAAGGGGAGCGCGACCATGAGGTCTAGTAGGGTGGAATCCGACTTACTGGAGTAAGTCGAGCAAGGTGCGCGCAATTACCTTGGTGGCGCGTCGCAGGTCTTGCAGGTCCAAATGCTCGTCAGCACGCTTGGCGTTTGATTCAAGCACGGTGCGTGGGCCAGCGCCGTAGATGACGCCAGGAATGCCATGCGCGACATACAGACGCACGTCCGTGTACAACGGTGTGCCCAAAGCGGGGATAGG
>CBDUEA010000078.1:0-7538 GCA_965365965.1 uncultured Polaromonas sp.
GGGGTGAACAAAGGTCAAACCTTGCGCTGCTGCCATTTGCAAGGCATGTGCGCGCGCTTCATCCAAGGTGTCGCCAAACAAAACAATTTCTGCACCAAAACCACGGGTACGCTCTACCTTGACGCCCGGGGTGAAGCGTGGCATCACAATCACGGCGCGCAAGCCTAGCCGTTGAGCATGGTAGGCCACACCTTGCGCATGGTTGCCAGCACTCATGGCAATGACGCCAGCGGCTTTTTCGGCATCGGTGAGCTGTGCCAACTTGTTACAAGCACCTCGGTCTTTGAAGGAGGCCGTGAACTGCAGATTCTCAAATTTCAGGTAAATCTCTGCCCCCAAAAGCTCTGACAGTGTTTTTGACGCCACACAAGGCGTGTTGAAAATGTGGCCTTCAAGTCGCGTTGCAGCCTGCTGGATGTGTTGGAGTGTAATCATGATGCTATTGTGCTTTTTCTAAACCTTTGCGGGGAAATTCATGCTCGAATTTTTCACACTATTAATTTTTTTGATAAATTGCACAAAATAAGGGTATTCCAAAGTAGACAGAACTGCGTTATGGTCTCACATGCGACCGTCGTCGCTGGAGGCTATCTGTATGAGCAAGCGTTCGGTTGATGATCTGTCTAAAGAGTTGTTAAAGCTTTCCCCCAAAAGCGCTGCGGGGCAGTTGTTGCTTTCCCCGGGGCTGCAAGCTGCGCCCGTGATGGATTTGATGTGCTCACATTTTGTGTTAACTCTGGCCGCCAAGCAAGGTCCTAAATTCAATGTCCGGCGTGACTTGAACAGTTTGCTGTCGCTGTCAGGTCGACACATGGTGTGGCCCACCCATGTGTTTAACCGCGTGCGCGAGTTTTTGACGCGTCGTTGTAAAGACAATGAATTTTGGCGTGGACACGAGTTGTTGAGCAACCAGGAGTTTATCGAGCGCCACGGTACTTGGCGGGGGCCGTATGAAGAAGGGACGATGTTCTTCTATCTAGACGAGTTTGCGAAAGACCAACCGAAAGATTTACTCTCGGTGTTGGCATTGACAGGCGAGTGGCTAACCCACGCACTCAAGAAACACAGCACCTTGGTTGAGAAAAATATCGCAGCACTGAGTAATTTGTTGCAACTGAATAAGGCCGAACGCGCGTTGTTGCTGTACGGCACGTTGGCGCGTTATCAACGTGATTTGCGCAGTATTTTGGTAGAGTTCAAAGTCAACAATGCCCCCGAAGCTTATGCCGCGATTGCAGAAGTTGCTGGTGTGACGGCCAGTGAGGTGGGTGAAGCTTTGCGTGCAGGTTCTAGGCTGGAACGCATTGGCTTGGTTGAAAACCTAATCTCTGAGCACAGCATCACCGATTTGTCAGACTTGATGAAAGTCAGTGAAAAGTTGCCCCCCGTGCTGATGCGCGAGTACCGCGACCAAAGCGAGTTGATGGCGGTGTTTACCAAACCGGCCAGTAAGTCGGCATTGGATTTAAGCGATTTTTCCTTCGTCCAAGAAGACACGCAAGTCTTGTGTGCGTTGATAAAAAATGCGGTTGAGCGCAAAGAGCTTGGCGTTAATATCTTGCTGTACGGTCCACCGGGAACGGGTAAAACAGAGCTTGCCAAAGTGGTGGCACAGGCGTCAGGGTTGGATTTGTACGAGGTGGAGTATGCTGACCGTGATGGCAACTCGCTCAGCGGGCGTGATCGCTATCGTTCACTTCAAATCGCGCAAGTCTTTTTGAAAGGCAGCCCACAAGTGGCGTTGATGTTTGATGAGGTGGAAGATGTGTTTCCGTCAGTCAGTGTGGATGCAGCAAGTTTAATGGCGCGTCAAGATCAACAAGCTTTTGGCAATACCGTGAACCATAGTATCAATGGCAAAGCTTGGGTGAATCAAATTTTGGAAAGTAACCCCGTACCAACGATTTGGGTGACGAACCGCATCGAGCAAATAGATCCAGCCTTTCGCCGCCGGTTTGCCTACCATTTAGAATTGAAGTCGCCGCCGCCGGGTGCGCGCGAGCAATTGGTGCGCAAAACTTTGGAGGGCGTTGAAGTCAGCAATGAGTTTGTGGCCAAGTTGACCGAGCGCAAAGGGCTCACGCCTGCGCAAATTCGTACGGCAGTGCGTTTTGCAGGCTTAGCAAAGAGCGACGAGATGGGCTTGGAGTCGCTCATTGAGCGGCAGCTTAAAAATGCCGATGCGGCCTTGGGAAATAAAGTCAACAACGACAAAAGTCGCCCAACAGTCACAACCTATGATCTTGATATGCTCAACGTAGAGACGCGGTTTGAAGTACCGCGTATTGTTAACGCGTTGAAGGAGCGCGGACACGGAACGCTGTGTTTTTACGGTGCACCGGGCACCGGTAAAACAGCGCTGGCTGAGCACATTGCTAAAGCGCTTGAGAAACCTCTCATCATCAAGCAAGCGAGTGACTTGATGAGTAAATTTGTCGGCGAAACTGAACAAAATATGGCGGCGATGTTCAAAGATGCAGAAGCTGAAAATGCCGTATTGTTGCTGGATGAGGCCGACAGCTTTTTGCAAGACCGGCGTGGCGCTCAGCGTAGCTATGAAGTGACCGAGGTGAATGAAATGCTACAAGGCATGGAACGGTACAAAGGTATTTTTGTGTGTACGACCAATTTGCTCGATCGTATAGACCAAGCCGCTTTGCGTCGTTTTACATTCAAAATCAAGTTCAAACCATTATCGGCGGAGCAACGCGAAACCATGTTTGTCACCGAAGCGTTGGCAGGTAACCGTGCCGAGTTGGATGCCGCTTTGAAAGCGCGTTTGGCGAAGCTAGAAGTTTTGTGCCCCGGTGATTTTGCGGCAGTGAAACGTCAAATAGATATTTTGGGGGAAGGTTTTACCGCCGACGACTTCATGGCGCAATTAGAAGCCGAGCATCGCATCAAGCCTGAGGTGCGTGAGGCTCGTAATATGGGGTTTTTAACTTAGCCAGAGTTATTCAACCGACGACGCGAAGGACTTCAGCGCCGTAAGCATCCAATTTTTTGGTGCCTATGCCGCTGATGCCTTCCAAGTCACTGAGGCGGCACGGGTTACGCTCTGCAATTGCCAGCAGCGTGGCGTCGTGAAAAATGACATAAGCGGGTAAATTGTGTTCTTTCGCGACTTCTGCACGCCAAGATTTCAGGGCAGCGAAGCGTTGCTCGCCAGCGGCATCCAGCGTTGTGTGCGCCGCTTTAGAGGTGCTACTGGTGCTTGACCATTTGGATTTGATACCTCGCGACGATCCCGCTGTGGCGGATTCACGCAACATCACCTTAATTTCGCCTTTAAGAACGGCGCGAGACGCATCATTGAGTTGCAAGGTGTTGAAGGCGGCTGCATTGATGTTCAGAGAGCCGCTCGCGATCAATTGGCGCAACACGCCCCGCAGTTGTGTTTCGCTCAAACTAGCACCAATGCCAAAAGTGCTGATGGTTTCGTGTCCAAATTGCACGACTTTCTCAGTTTTCTTGCCACGCAAGATGTCCATGATGTGCCCAGCACCAAAGCTGATGCCGCTGTGCTGTTGCACTCGGTATATGGTGCTTAGGAGTTTGCGCGCTGCGTCCGTGCCGTCCCACAGTTCCGGCGGGTTCATGCAGTTGTCACAGTTGCCGCAAAAGTAGCGCCCTTCTTCGTTCAGCACCAATGCTTCGCCAAAATAGGACAAGAGGCGGCCTCTGCGACAGTCAGGGTTCTCCGCCAAGTTCAGTAGCGCATCGAGCTTGCCGCGCATGATGCGCTTGAAATCCTCACCCGCTGGGCTTTCATCGATCATGCGGCGCTGGTTCACCACGTCTTGGAGGCCGTAGCTCATCCAAGCATTGGCGGGTTCTCCATCACGGCCCGCACGCCCAGTTTCTTGGTAGTAGGCTTCAATATTCTTGGGCATGTCCAAGTGCGCCACAAAGCGCACATCGGGTTTATCAATACCCATACCAAAAGCAATGGTGGCAACCATAACCAAACCATCTTCGCGCAAAAAACGGTCTTGGTTGGCTTGCCGCACCGCCGCATCTAGGCCTGCGTGGTAAGGCAAGGCTGGAATACCTTCTGCAGACAGCGTTTGCGCAATATTCTCTACTTTTTTGCGGGACTGACAATACACAATCCCCGCATCGCCTTCATGTTCCTGGCTGATGAAACGCAGGAGTTGTTGGGTCGGGTCTTTTTTTTCGACCAAGCGGTAACGAATATTGGGCCGGTCGAAGCTGCTGACAAATTGTGCAGCCTGTTGCAATTGCAAACGCTCAATCATGTCTTCACGCGTCAACGCATCGGCTGTTGCCGTTAAGGCTACTCGAGGCACTGTGGCAAAGCGCTCGTGTAACACCGTTAAGCCACGGTATTCTGGACGGAAGTCATGTCCCCATTGGCTCACGCAGTGGGCTTCATCAATGGCAAACAAGCTCAGCAAGCCGCGTGCATGTAAGGACTCCAGTTGTGCCAGAAAACGCGGGTTGGTGACACGTTCAGGGGCTGCGTACAACAAGGTGATATCGCCACTCAACAAGCGCTTTTCTAGCTGATTACTAGCCTCGTTGGATAACGTGGAGTTCAGGTAAGCAGCATCAACCCCAGCTTCAAGCAAAGCGCCTACTTGATCATGCATCAGCGCAATAAGCGGTGATATAACGATAGTTACGCCATGCCCTGAGCGTTGACGGGCGATGGCAGGGATTTGATAACACAATGACTTGCCGCCACCCGTAGGCATAAGAACCAGTGCATCTCCGCCAGCACTGACGTGTTCCACAATGGCCTCTTGGGGGCCACGAAACTGGGTATAGCCAAAAATATCGTGTAGCAGGTCGCGGTGCAAGGCTGGCATTAAGTGCTTGTTTTGAAAGGATTTTTACAGAGATTGAGATCTAACATCAAGCAAACTTGATTTGGACAATGACTGCTTATTGTCGCTTCATGGCATGCTGACGAAAGACTTTCTACAATGTAAGGCTTATGAAACCAATTATTTATACCCGAGGTCAAGAATTACCCGTCATTTTGGCCAATCGCATTGCGATTTTGGATGGCGCGATGGGCACGATGATTCAGCGCTTTAAGCTGAATGAGGCGCAGTATCGTGGCGAACGATTTGCTGACTTTCACAAGGACGTGAAAGGTAACAATGAGCTATTGTCACTTACACGGCCAGATGTGATTGCCGATATTCATGAAAAATACCTAGCTGCAGGCGCGGATTTGATTGAAACCAATACTTTTGGCGCAACAACCGTAGCGCAAGATGACTATGAAATGGGACATTTGGCACGTGAAATGAACCTTGAGTCGGCCAAAATCGCACGTGCAGCTTGTGACAAGTATTCAACTGCAGATCATCCGCGTTTTGTCGCTGGCGCCTTAGGGCCCACACCCAAAACAGCCAGTATCAGCCCTGATGTGAATGATCCAGGTGCGCGTAATGTTACCTTTGAGCAATTGCGTGCCGCGTATTTCGAGCAAGTGCAAGCTTTGGTTGAAGGGGGTAGCGATGTGCTTTTGGTGGAAACCATTTTTGACACACTCAACGCCAAAGCTGCTTTGTTTGCGATTGACGAGTTTTTTGAGAACTCGGGTGAACGTTTGCCTTTGATCATCAGCGGTACAGTCACCGATGCTTCAGGTCGGATTTTGAGTGGTCAGACTGTGACAGCTTTTTGGCACAGTGTACGCCATGCGCGTCCTTTGGCGATTGGTTTGAACTGTGCTTTAGGCGCGGCTTTGATGCGGCCTTACATCCAAGAGTTGCACCGTGTCGCGCCTGAAACCTACATCAGTTGTTACCCAAATGCTGGTTTACCCAATCCGATGAGCGATACGGGGTTTGATGAAACGCCAGACGTCACGGCACGTCTGGTGCGTGAATTCGCCCAAGAAGGCTTGGTCAATATATTGGGGGGTTGCTGTGGGACCACACCTGAACACATCAAAGCTATTCATGAATCAGTCGCGAGCACGCCTCAGCGCGCATTAAAGAATCCTTATTTTCATACGGATTTAGTCAGTTAAATTTGTATTTGACTTAGAAGTTCTACTTTGTGCGCTTGACGAATTCTTCGAACTGTCGCCAAGGCTACAATTCAAGTGTATGCACTAAATGCTATTTACCATCTTGGTGCTAGCAGTACAAAAATGGAGACCCATCACATGCTTCCCCCAACAGCAAAAACTAGCGATCAAAAACACGATGAATTGCGCCTTGCGGCGCTTGAGTATCACGAGTTTCCTAGTCCTGGGAAAATAACGATTGCTGCTACCAAGCAAATGGTCAACCAGCATGATTTGGCTTTGGCTTACTCCCCGGGCGTAGCTGCACCTTGTGAAGAAATTGTTAAAGACCCCAACAACGCGTTCAAATACACTGCGCGGGGTAATTTGGTGGCGGTGATTACCAATGGAACGGCGGTACTGGGGTTGGGAGATATTGGTCCTCTAGCCTCTAAACCCGTGATGGAAGGCAAAGGCGTTCTTTTCAAAAAATTTGCTGGTATTGATGTTTTTGACATCGAGATTGATGAAAAATACGACTTGGACAAACTGGTCGACATCATTGCCTCTTTGGAGCCGACTTTTGGTGGTATCAATTTAGAGGATATCAAAGCACCAGATTGTTTCTATGTCGAGCGCAAACTGCGTGAACGCATGAAGATTCCAGTTTTTCATGATGACCAACACGGTACAGCTATTTGCGTGGGTGCTGCTATTTTGAATGGCATTAAAGTCGTTGGCAAAGATCCTAAAAAGGTGAAATTGGTGACTTCAGGAGCGGGTGCTGCCGCCTTAGCCTGTTTGGGTTTGTTGGTGAAGCTGGGTATCCCGCGCGAAAATATTTTTGTTACGGATTTGGCTGGTGTTGTCTATGAGGGCCGCACTGAACTCATGGACGAGGACAAGATAGGTTATGCGCAAAAAACGGATGCCCGCACCTTGAGCGACGTGATTGCGGGCGCTGATATTTTCTTGGGATTGTCTGCAGGCGGTGTTCTCAAACAAGACATGGTAAAGAAGATGGCAGCCAAGCCTTTGATCTTTGCTTTGGCCAACCCTAATCCGGAAATTACACCTGAAGATGTCAAGGCGGTACGTGATGATGCCATCATGGCAACTGGGCGTAGCGATTATCCGAATCAAGTTAACAACGTACTGTGTTTCCCCTATATCTTCCGTGGGGCTTTGGACGCAGGCGCTTCAACCATCACCATTGAGATGGAGATTGCTGCGGTGCATGCGATTGCTGAAATGGCGCAAGCAGAACAAAGCGAAGTGGTGGCTGCTGCTTATGTCGGTGAACAGTTGGCTTTTGGGCCTGAGTATTTGATACCGAAACCATTTGATCCGCGCTTGATGATGAAAATTGCGCCAGCCGTGGCGCAGGCTGCGGCTGATTCAGGTGTTGCGTTGCGGCCCATCAAAGACATGGCCGCCTACAAGGAAAAATTACAAGCCTTTGTCTATGCTTCTGGCACGACCATGAAGCCGATTTTTACAGCAGCTAAAAATGCGCGTAACAAGCGCGTTGCCTACGCTGAGGGTGAAG
>CBDUEA010000079.1:0-7427 GCA_965365965.1 uncultured Polaromonas sp.
GTACAACCCCTTCACCATCAAAGGCACATCACCAGCCTATCTTGCAGATTTGATGTTTGAAAGCTTGCTAACAGCTTCGGCGGATGAACTGGGTACGGCCTACGGACTGCTGGCTGAGGACGTGGAGGTTTCGTCGGATGGTTTGAGCGCTACTTTCAAGTTGCGTGCTGAAGCCCGATTTACCAATGGCAAACCTGTTTTAGCAGCAGATGTGAAGTACAGCTTTGACACCTTAACCGGTAAATACGTGTCGCCTGCCTACCGCACGCTGCTGGAAGATGTGGAACGCGCAGAAGTACTTTCCCCCCTGGCTGTGCGCTTTGTCTTTAAGCGCAAAAACCGAGAATTACCGTTGACTGTAGGTGCTTTGCCAATTTTCAGCCGGGATTGGGGTTTGGGAAAAAGTTTTGACCAAGTCGTGACGGATACACCCATTGGCAGCGGACGCTACACCATCGGCCCGGTGATTTATGGCAAAGACATCACCTATGTGCGCGACCCAAAATACTGGGGCGACAAACTGAATGTGAACGCTGGCAGTGGCAACTTTGACCGTATCACCATCAAAATCTACAAAGACAATGTGGCGCGGCTTGAAGGACTCAAAGCGGGTGAGTTTGATTTCATGCAGTTTTATTCTGCAGGCGATTGGTCCCGCCGCGCTACAGGCAAACGTTTTGACAGTGGCGATTTAACCAAAGGCGTCTTCAAACACAGCTTGCCTACGGGCTTTCAAAGTTATGTCTTCAACACACGCTTGCCTAAATTTCAAGATGTACGCGTGCGCCAAGCCATTGGTTTGGCGCATGACTTTAATTGGATGAGCCGATTGCTGTTTTACGGCATTTACAAACCGGTCAACGGCTTATTTGGCAATACCGATTGCGCTGCTTCAGGGCTACCCAGCGTTCAAGAGCTAGCCCTGCTTGAACCCTTGCGTTCTCAAGTTCCAAGTGCTGTATTTGGGTCGATGGCTGTACAACCCAATGCCGACGGCAAAGATAATTTGCGCCCTAATTTGATTCGCGCCCGTGATTTGCTGGCAGAAGCAGGTTGGACGGTACAAGACGGCGTGTTGAAAAATGCGAAAGGGGAGAGCATGGTGATTGAGTATTTGGACAGCCAAGAGTCCAGAAGCGCGACACTGGCCTCTTGGCAGCATAATTTGGCCAAACTTGGCATCACCTTAAAACTACGTGCGGTTGACTTTGCTTTGTACCAGCAACGATTGCAAAAGTTTGACTTTGACATGGTGAGCCTTGCCTTTGGGGGGACCAACAATCCAGGTTCAGAGTACGCCGATATGTTTGGCTCTAAAGCGGCAAACATTGAAGATTCTGGCAACTATGCAGGACTCAAAAGCAGTGCCGTTGATGGCCTGATTGACCGCATGGTGACCGCTCAAACCAAGGCAGAATTGTTACCCGCTTGTCATGCTTTTGAGCGTGTCATTGCGCACAGTCACATCATGGTGCCGCAGTGGTACAGTGGCCAACATAATTTAGCTTACAACCCGCGCAAGCTCGCAAAACCAGAGATGGAGCCGAAATACTACAAAGCAGATACGTGGTTATTGAACAACTGGTGGGCTAAATCTGGGGCAATGAAATAACCATGTTTAGCTATATCCTAAAACGCCTTTTGTTGATGATTCCAACTTTGTTTGGCGTTTTGTTGTTGACGTTTGTCGTCATTCAGTTTGTACCCGGTGGTCCTGTTGAACAGTATTTAGCCGAGTCAAAATCCGTTTCTGGTGCTGGCGGAGAATCCATCTACAGAGGCGGCAAAGGTGGTGAAGAAAAGCGCTTGGCTTACATTAAGGCCATGTACGGCTTTGACAAGCCAGCAACTGAACGATTTGGTTTGATGCTTAAGTCGTATTTAAGTTTTGATTTGGGTAAAAGTTTTTTTCAACATAAACCGGTTTGGCAACTCATCCAAGAGAAGCTCCCAGTCTCCATCAGCCTGGGTATGTGGACCTTCTTTATCAGCTATCTCATCTCTGTGCCCTTGGGTGTTGCCAAGGCGGTGCGGGCGGGTTCAAGGTTTGATTTTTTAACCACGCTCATTGTGTTGGTGGGGTATGCCATCCCAGGCTTCGTCCTCGGCGTGGCGCTGTTGGTTGTCTTTGGGGGGCAGTTGCAGTGGTTTCCGCTGCGGGGTTTGACGTCTGCCAACTGGGAAAGCTTGAGTTGGGGCAGCAGAATCGTTGACTATTTGTGGCACATCGTCCTGCCTGTCACCGCCATGGTACTAGGTAGTTTTGCGGTGACCACGATGCTGACCAAAAACGCTTTTTTAGAAGAAATTCGCAAACAATACGTTATCACCGCGCGCGCCAAAGGATTGTCTGAGCGGCAAGTGCTGTACAAGCATGTCTTTCGCAATGCCTTGATTCCGATCGTCACAGGCTTTCCGGCGGCTTTTATTGGCGCGTTTTTTACGGGGTCATTGCTGATTGAAACCCTTTTCTCACTCGACGGCTTGGGTTTGTTAAGTTACGAAAGTGTGATTCGACGCGATTACCCGGTGGTGCTGGGGACACTGTATTTTTTTACTTTGATTGGTTTGGTGACCAAGCTCATTTCCGATCTTTGTTATGTTTGGGTGGATCCGCGTGTCAAATTTGATTAATCCACCCTCCCAAAACTCTGCCTCTCCTTCCAAGCGGGCATGGCTGCGCTTCAAACGCAATCGCCTTGGTTTTTACAGCATGTTGGTGTTTTGCAGCTTGGTGCTGCTGAGCTTGTTTGCCGAGGTGTTGTCGAATGACAGACCTTTGATCGTGCATTACAAAGATGGCTATTACTTTCCTATCGTCAAGGATTATCCAGAAAAGCTTTTTGGCGGCGACTTTGACACCCCAGCGGATTATTTAGACCCCTTCGTCAAAGAGAAAATAACGCAAAACGGCAACTGGGCGATTTATCCCATCAACCATTACGGTGCCAACACACTGAACTACTTTGCTAGGTCGCCCAATCCTTCTGCGCCTTCACGTGAAAACTGGTTAGGGACGGATGAAAAAGGGCGTGATTTGCTGGCGCAGCTGATTTACGGTTTCCGCGTCAGTGTGTTGTTTGCACTGGCGCTGACGGTGATTGGCGTCGCTTTGGGTGTGATGACTGGCGCCATACAAGGTTTTTATGGCGGCAAGTTGGATTTAGGTTTCCAGAGGTTTATCGAGATTTGGGGAGCGATGCCTGAACTTTATTTACTCATTATCTTCAGCGCCGTGTTCTCACCCAGTTTGGCGTTGTTGTTGATTTTGCTCAGTTTATTTGGCTGGATGGGCTTGTCTGACTATGTGCGGGCCGAGTTTTTGCGAAATCGGCAAATGGATTACGTCCGTGCCGCCCGCGCTTTAGGAGTGGACAACTGGAGCATCATCACGCGTCATGTACTGCCAAACAGCATGACACCGGTGGTGACGTTTTTACCCTTTCGCATGAGTGGTGCAATTTTGGCGCTGACTTCTCTCGATTTTTTAGGTTTAGGTGTTCCGCCGGGCACACCGTCTTTGGGCGAGCTTTTGGCACAAGGGAAAAACAGCATTGATGCGTGGTGGATTTCATTGTCTACCTTTGGGGTTTTGGTGATTACCCTGCTGTTGTTGACGTTCATGGGCGATGCTTTGCGTGATGCCTTAGACCCGCGAAAGGCAGAGAAATGAGTCTGCTCGACGTCAAAGACCTGACCGTCTCCTTCAACGGCAAATCAGTTGTTCACAGCATCAATTTCTCCATCGAAAAGGGTGAAAAAATTGCTTTGGTGGGGGAGTCTGGCTCTGGCAAGACAGTCACCGCTTTGGCTTTGCTGCGTTTGGTGATGAATGCCCAGCTGCAGGGCCGTGCGATTTTTAAGAGCACGGATACCGTCGATTTGCTGAAAATTCCAGAACAACAGTTGCGTGGCATTCGTGGTCAAGACATCGCCATGATCTTTCAAGAGCCGATGACGGCGTTGAACCCACTGTTTACGGTGGGCGATCAAATTTCTGAGATTTTAGAGCTAAAACAGGTCGTAGCCGGCGTAAATGCTCATCAGTTAGCTATAAATTTATTAGCTAAAACAGGTATTACTGAATCTGAACTACGCGCCTAGTCGTATCCGCACCAGCTCAGTGGCGGCCAGCGCCAACGCGCCATGATCGCCATGGCACTGGCTTGTCAGCCTAAATTGCTGTTGGCCGATGAGCCAACGACCGCTTTGGATGTGAGCTTGCGGGCGCAGATTCTGGATTTGCTGACTGACTTGCAGCGGCAAAACGGCATGGCCGTGCTGTTGATCACCCATGACTTGAACTTGGTGCGTAAATTTGCAGACCGCGTGATCGTGATGGAAAACGGTTTGATTGTGGAGCAGGGCAAGGTTGCTGACGTCTTTGCCAACCCACAACATGCCTATACCCGCAGACTGATTGACAGCAAACCGATCCGAGACATTGATGAATCGTCCACATCAAGCAAGTCAGCTGCCGCATCTAGCGTACGTGCAAGTCATCTTCGGATCAGTTATCCAGTTCCCTTGCCTGGCATGCGTGGTTGGTTCAAAAAAGGTGCGTTTGTAGCAGTCAAAGATACGAGTTTTGAACTGCAACAGGGTCAAACTTTGGGTGTGATTGGCGAGTCAGGTTCGGGTAAATCAACGTTGGCTTTGGCGGCGCTGGGTTTGCTGCCCTTTTCTGGCAAGCTAGAAATTGACGGTAAACAGTGGGGGCAGGGAACTGCACAAGACAAGGCCATGCGCCGTATTGTGCAGGTGGTGTTTCAAGACCCGTTTTCTTCATTGTCGCCCCGCATGACGGTTGGCGATATTGTCGGTGAAGGTCTGCGGGTTCACGAGCCGGCGTTAAGCGCAGCGGAGCGGCAGGACCGCGTTGTCTCAGCTTTGCTTGAGGTGGGCTTGGCTGAGACACAGTTTGTAAATCTCTTGGATCGTTATCCACATGAATTTTCAGGCGGGCAGCGTCAAAGGCTGGCGATTGCGCGGGCTTTGATTGTCAAGCCGCAGCTTTTGGTTTTGGATGAGCCAACGAGTGCATTGGATGTGACGATTCAAAAACAAGTTTTGCAGCTGTTACAAAAGCTGCAACGCGAACGTGGATTAAGCTACTTACTCATCACGCATGATGTGGATGTCATTCGGGCGATGGCGCACCACGTGTTGGTGATGCGTGAGGGTGAAATTTTGGAGTCGGGCACCTTGCAGCAAGTGTCAAACGCGCCTAAACAGGCTTACACAGAGATGCTGATGGCCCAAACAAGCCCTTAAATCTGCTAAATCTGCAGTAAAACGGGATATTGCTGTCGATAAACCCCTTCAATATCAAGACTTTTCATCAAGATTGGGCTATAATTCGAGGCTAAGGGTTTTACCTAATTTGTAATCATTTATAGGTTGCAGTTCAGCAAAACTCTCAAAGACGATACGTACGGAGCCGGTGAATCTCACTGGTACTGTAACAAACGGGCGATTTTCATACGCCCGTTTTTTTTGGGCGAACGCTTTTCGATTTTTTTGAACGGGATGAAAATTTAGGTGGCAGCGCAGCAGGTTATTGAACAAATTGTGACCGGTTTTGGTTACGACCTCGTAGAGATTGAACGCTCTGCGGGTGGTTTGCTGCGCGTGACGATCGACTTTCCTTGGACTTCAGGTCTAAGCAAGGCTGATGAAAAGCTGATCAACGTTGAAGACTGCGAAAAAGTCACACGCCAACTGCAATTCGCCTTGGAAGTTGATGGGGCAGAGTACAAACGCTTGGAAGTGTCTTCGCCTGGTATTGACCGCCCTTTGCGTAATGCACAAGATTTTGAGCGGTTTTTGGGCGAAGAGATTGATATCACCTTGCGT
The DNA here is from genome assembly GCA_965365965.1 of uncultured Polaromonas sp. Lineage (GTDB taxonomy): Bacteria > Pseudomonadota > Gammaproteobacteria > Burkholderiales > Burkholderiaceae_C > Aalborgiella. Next base: position 5,857 of record CBDUEA010000079.1, read on the forward strand.
GCACCTATGGGCATTGCAGCGCAGGGTCAAGTGAATGCGACGCGAAAGAAATTTCGAGGCACCTTGGAGCGTGCTGAAGTGATGGCGGATGCAGCTGAAGCTGTGGCGGACGTTGATGCGCCAGTTTGGCAAATTGTTTGGAGCGAGGCGCCAGTTGCCAAACCGGGCGCAAGAATCAGTAAAAAACGTGCGCCAGCGCCAGTGCAGGCACTTGGTTTTAGGTTGGAGGAGTTGCGTGATGCGCGGCTGGCTCCTATTGTGAATTTCAAAGGACGGAATGCGTCCGGTTCTGCTGAAGAGGCGGAATCGTTGGATGCCTAGTGTGTATTCTCACTGCGTCATAAATTGCAAATCGTAAGTTAAAAGGTAATAGGAGAGTCATGGCATGAATCGCGAAATGTTGATGTTGGTAGAAGCCATCTCACGCGAAAAAAGCGTTGAGTTAGACGTTGTTTTCGGTGCGGTGGAAGCTGCTTTGGCGCAAGCCACAAAAAAGCTGTTCCCTGGCGATGTGGATATCCGCGTCGCCATGGATCCTGATACTGGCAATTACGAAACTTTCCGTCGCTGGCATGTGGTGCCTAACGAGGCGGGCTTGCAGTTGCCTGATCAAGAAATCTTGCATTTTGAAGCGCAAGAGCAAATTCCAGATATTGAAGTCGATGAGTACATCGAAGAAACCGTGCCTTCGGTGCCGATTGGTCGCATTGGCGCCATGGCTGCGAAGCAAGTAATTTTGCAAAAAATCCGCGAAGCTGAGCGTGAGACGATTTTGGCTGACTTCATGTCGCGCGGCGAGAGAATTTTGGTTGGCACCGTTAAGCGCATGGACAAGGGTGATTTGATTGTTGAAAGCGGTCGTGTTGAAGGTCGTTTGCGACGTGTCGACATGATTCCAAAAGAAAACCTGCGTGCCGGCGACCGTGTGCGCGCTTTGATTGTTGAAGTCGACAGCACTTTACGGGGGGCGCCTATTATTTTGTCGCGCAATGCGCCGCAATACATGGTCGAACTGTTCCGCAATGAAGTGCCTGAAATTGAGCAGGGTTTGTTAGAGATTAAATCTTGCGCACGTGACCCAGGTTCACGAGCCAAGATTGCGGTGTTGTCACACGACAAACGCGTAGACCCCATCGGTACTTGCGTCGGTGTTCGCGGCACGCGTGTGAACGCGGTCACCAATGAATTGGGTGGCGAGCGCGTTGACATTGTGTTGTGGAGCGAAGATCCAGCACAGTTCGTGATTGGTGCTTTAGCACCGGCGAATGTCACCTCTATTGTTGTTGACGAAGAGCGTCACGCCATGGATGTGGTGGTTGATGAAGAAAACTTGGCGATTGCGATTGGCCGTGGTGGTCAAAACGTGCGCTTGGCTTCTGATCTCACCGGTTGGAAAATCAATATCTTGGATGCTGCTGAGTCGGCTCAGAAGAACGCCAATGAGACTGATACCAGCCGCAAGCTGTTCATGGAGAAGCTTGATGTGGACGAAGACATCGCCGACACCTTGATTGCGGAAGGTTTCACCAGCCTCGAAGAAGTGGCTTATGTACCGCTGCAAGAAATGTTGG
>CBDUEA010000080.1:0-7415 GCA_965365965.1 uncultured Polaromonas sp.
TGGACAATTGGATCTTGAGAGGCAGTATCGATTAAGGTTTTCATAAAAGCTTCTATAAACTGCCTCTATTGTAGGAACTTCACTTTAAACCTAGAAAAAAATCAGAAAACCACCCGTATGTCCATGAAAAACACCCCCGCAGATGCCCGCCCGCGTGAAAAACTCCTCGCTCGTGGCCCGGGCGCGCTCAGCGACGCCGAGCTGCTGGCGATTTTGCTGCGCACTGGCATCGTCGGCAAAGGGGTGCTGCAAATGGCGGAAGAATTACTGGACGACAAACTGGGGTTTGGCGGCATTTCAGGACTTTTGAACACCACGGCCGAAGATTTGAAGCGCATCAAGGGTTTAGGACCTGCCAAACGGGCGGAATTGGTCGCGGTTTTAGAGTTGGCGCGACGTGCGCTAGCGCAGCAGCTCAAGGAACGTACGATTTTTGAATCGCCCCAAGCGGTGAAGGACTATTTACAACTGCACCTCGCCGCCCGCCCTTACGAGGTGTTTGCCGTGCTGTTTTTGGATGTGCAAAACCGCATGCTGGCGATGGAGGAGCTGTTTCGTGGCACCTTGACGCAAACCAGCGTCTATCCACGTGAAGTCGTGCTGCGCGCCCTGCACCACAACGCAAGCAGCGTGGTGCTGTGCCATAACCACCCCAGCGGCGGCGTGCAGCCGTCCAAAGCCGACGAATCGTTGACGCAAACCCTGAAAGCCGCGCTGGCATTGGTCGATGTGCGGGTGCTGGACCATATCATCGTCGCGACGGGTCAGTCGCTGTCGATGGCTGAAAAGGGGCTGGTTTAAGCGCCGACTTACTTACGCCAAAACTGGGGAACGAACAGCACCATAACCGTCAGCAGCTCAAGACGACCCATCAACATAGCCAGCGTACAGACCCAAGTCTGAAAGTCAGTGAGCACGCCAAAATTAGCTGCTGGTCCGACCTGTCCTAAGCCAGGCCCGATGTTGTTCACAGTTGCGATCACCGCCGAAAAGGCTGTGACTATGTCCAACCCCGAGAGCAACAACAACATCGACAAGCCGATGGTGGTGGCACCATAGATCAGCATATAAGCCATCACAGCAGCAATCACCGTTGCAGGAATGCTGGCGCGCCCCATCGTCACGGGGTTGACCACACGCGGATGAATTGCACGGACCAATTCACGGCGCGCCTGCTTGATGAGCAGCACCATGCGCACCATTTTTATACCTCCGCCCGTGGAGCCAGCGCAAGATACAAAGCTGCCCAAGAACATCAACCAGACTGGCGCAAATACGGGCCAAAGTGCATAGTCAGTCGAGGCATAACCCGTCGTGGTGGCGACCGACAGCACATGAAACGCTGATGCTCGCAAAGCCTCAAAAAAATCGGTGTACGTTCGGTGCGCTAGCAACACGAGCGTTAAACCAACGATTGATAGCGCCAAAACAAAAACGTAGGCGCGCACCTCTGCATCGCGCACCAAAGAAATACCCGAACGCGAGCGCCAGACGATGAAATACCGCGCAAAGCTGATGCCCGCCAACGCCATGAAAACGATCGCAACCCCTTCAATTTTGGCTGAATTCCAAAAGCCAAAACTGGCGTCATGCGATGACAAGCCACCTAATCCCATCGTGGTGCACATGTGCATAAAGGCATCTGGCCAGCTCATACCTGCCCATCGGTAAGCCAACATACAGGCTGCTGAAAAAACAAAATACACCCCCCACAGACCACGCGCTGTCTCTGCAATACGAGGTGTCAACCGCGCATCCTTCATCGGCCCCGGTGTTTCCACTTTGTATAACTGCACACCACCCAATCCCAACAAGGGCAGCACCGCAACGACCAACAACATAATCCCCAAACCACCTATCAACTGCAAATAGCAACGCCAAACGTTGACAGACACTGGCAGTGCGTCCAACCCGCTCAGCACCGTCGCACCCGTGGCTGTTAAGGCACTCATGGACTCAAAATAGGCATCTGTCCAGCTTAAGCCATCAATCGACATCATCAGTGGAATGGCTGCAAATGCTGGCAGTACCGTCCACACCAGATTAACCAGCAAAAACCCATCCCGCGGAAGCAGTTCGCGTCGATGCCGACTTGTCACCAGCAAGATGAATGCCCCTGCACCCAGCGTGATGGCCATGCCTGTGAACCAGACATTCCGAAGCGCAGCATCATCCAGCGACCAGGCCCAAGCCAACGGCACCAAAAACATGAATGCAAAGCCCACCATGATGCGAGCCAGCACATTTAAAACAGGAGCAAAACCAGTCATGATGCTTTAAAAAAAAGTGGCGCTGACTTGAAACAGCTTTTCTACGGACCGCAGAAGTTGCTTGTCTGGGATGAAGATGATGACATGGTCACCATCCAAAATGACCTGATCATGAAAGGGCATCAACACTTCACATGAATCACCTTGGCTACGCACGATAGCCCCAAATCGTGCGCCTTTGGGCAGCACGATTTGCTCAATACGGCGCCCTACCAAGCGGGAAGTCTTGGCATCGCCCCGCGCCACGCCTTCAATTGCCTCGGCGGCACCTCTGCGCAAACTGTGCACGGCAGCCACATCGCCACGGCGTACATGCGTTAACAGCTCACCAATCACGGTTTGTGCGGGTGACAACGCGATGTCAATGGTGCTGCCCTGCATCATGTCTGCGTAGACACGTCGGTTAATGAGCGCTATCACTCTGCGCGCGCCCAAGCGCTTGGCCAACATGGCCGAGAGAATGTTGTCCTCATCGTCGCTGGTCAAGGAGATGAATAAATCCATCTCTCCCACATTTTCTTCAATCAGCAAACCCTCATCGGCCGCATCGCCATGCAGAACCAGCACATCACTGGACAGCTCACTGGCCAGATAATCACAACGCGTACGGTCACGGTCAATGACCTTTACATGACACTGCCCCGACAAACTGCGTGCGAGCCGCAAGCCAACTTTCCCTCCCCCAGCAATCATGACCCGCTGAACGGTGCGATCAACACTGTGTATAGCGCCCAAAATTTGACGGATTTTGTCTTTATCGGCCAAAACAAAGACCTCATCGCCAGGCAGCACACGCGTACCAGATTCAACGTCTACTTCATTGTCTTGCCGGTAGATGGCCACCACCCGCATATTTACGTGTGGGAAGTAATCACGAAACTCACCAATCGTGTGATTAGCCAACACACTGCCCGCACCCACCCGAACGGCTATCAGGTGAGCACGACCTTGCGAAAATTTGAGTACTTGCAGAGCCTCTGGGTAATCAATCAGCTGATGGATGTAACGCATCACCGACTCCTCCGGGCAGATCACATGATCCACCGCAAATCCGGCTTTATCCAGCAAGGCATCACCTTTTGTGAACTCGGGTGAACGCAAACGCGCTATTGTGGTTGAAATGTTGAACACATCATGTGCCACTTTGCAGGCCACGAGGTTGGTTTCATCCAGCGACGCGCAGGCAATGAACATGTCCGCATCTTCAGCGCCAGCACTACGCAATACAGATGGCTGAATACCGTTACCCGCAACGCCTCGCAGATCTAAACGATCCTGTAGTTCGCGTAACCGTGCAGGATCCGGATCAATCACAGTGATGTCGTTTTGCTCAGAAACCAGACTTTCTGCGACGCTCTCGCCTACCCGCCCGGCGCCCAGAATGATGATGCGCATGAAATAATCCTTTTTTATCTGTAACGATCATATCCGCGCCTCCGTTGTGGATTGACTCAAATTGACTGCTTAAGCCAAGCTACAATCATTTTTTAAGTATTTATCTACACTTCGCCGACCTTTACTCGCCTTTCCCCGTCAATCGAGAAACGTATGAAACCAAGCCTCAAACCCCAAAACCCCAATTTTTCTTCAGGCCCATGCGCCAAGCGCCCAGGCTATGACGTGAGCAAACTGCAACTCGACACGCTGGGCCGCTCACACCGCTCGGCTTTGGGCAAAAAAGTGCTTGGCTTGGCCTGTTCTGAAACCGCACGGATTCTGGATTTGCCAGCAGGCTACCGCGTTGCTGTGGTGCCCGGCTCAGACACGGGTGCGATTGAAATGGCAATGTGGTCACTGCTGGGACCGCGCGGTGTCGATGTGCTGGAGTGGGAGTCTTTCAGCGCAGGCTGGGTGACGGACATTGTTAAACAACTCAAACTGCCCAAGGTCAACACGCTCAAAGCCGGCTATGGCGACATCACAGACTTTGGTAAGGTCAATTTTGACAATGACGTTGTCTTTGTCTGGAACGGCACCACCTCGGGCGTGAAAGTGCCGAATGGCGACTGGATTCCCGCCGACCGTGCTGGTTTAACGCTGTGCGACGCGACATCAGCCGTGTTTGCCATGGACATGCCATGGGAAAAACTGGACGTCATCACCTACTCGTGGCAAAAAGTGCTGGGCGGAGAAGGCGGCCACGGCATGCTGATTTTGAGCCCCCGTGCGGTGGAACGTATCGAAGCCTATAACCCGCCTTGGCCGATGCCCAAGGTTTTCCGCATGAAATCTGGCGGCAAGCTGACTGAGGGTTTGTTCAAGGGGGAGACCATCAACACGCCTTCCATGTTGTGCGTGTCTGACTACTTGGATGCGCTGCAATGGGCCGAAAGCGTCGGTGGCGTCAAGGGTTTGATTGCCCGCAGTACCGCCAACTTGGCAGTCATTGAAGACTTTGTAGCTACCAACGACTGGATTTCGTTTCTCGCCAAAGACCAAGCCACCCGCTCCAACACCAGCGTTTGCATGACCTTGACCGCCACCGAAGACCAGGTCAAACAAATGGTCAAGCTGCTGGATGCTGAAGGCGTGGCCTACGACATTGGCGCGTACAAAGACGCCCCCGCTGGCCTGCGCATTTGGTGTGGCGCAACGGTAGAAGCCTCCGACCTGCAGGCCTTGATGCCTTGGTTGAATTGGGCTTACCAAGAAGTCACCAAAAAATAAATACACCAACGAAGTCAACACCTTTTTAAAAGAGATAGCACATGTACAAAGTGAGAACCTACAACGCCATCTCTGTCAAAGGTTTGGAGCGTTTTCCGCGTCAGTCGTTTGAGGTAGGCAGCGACATCAGTCAACCTCATGCATTTTTGCTGCGCAGTCAAAAACTGCAAGGCGTCGACGTCCCGCCCACGCTCTTGGCCGCTGCCCGCGCTGGTGCGGGCACCAACAACGTGCCAATTGCAGACTACAGCAAGCGGGGTGTGGTGGTCTTCAACACCCCCGGTGCGAATGCCAATGCCGTCAAAGAGCTGGTGATGGCCGGCATGCTGCTGGCCACTCGCGGCATTTTGCCAGGCATGGCTTATGTGCAAACTTTGACGGAATTGACCGATGCGGCGGAGATGTCTGCTCTTTTAGAAAAAGAGAAAGCCCGCTTTGCTGGCGGTGAAATCAAAGGCAAAACGCTGGGCATCATCGGCTTGGGGGCGATTGGCTCCATGGTCGCCGACATGGCGCTGGCCATGGGCATGAAAGTGGTGGGCTTTGACCCCGCGCTGTCGATTGACGCTGCCTGGCGTTTGTCCAGCGAAGTCAGCCGCATGGAAAACCTGCAGGCGCTGGTAGCCCGCGCTGACTACATCTCGCTGCACGTCCCCGCCATGGACGCCACCAAGCATCTGATCAACGATGCCGCGCTGGCGATGATGAAGCCCAATGCCGTGTTGCTCAACTTCGCCCGCGAAACCATTGTCGACTCAGCCGCCGTCAAACGCAGCTTGGACGCTGGCAAGTTGGGCAAATACGTCTGCGACTTCCCTGAACCAGATTTACTTAACCACCCTCACGTCATCGCCATGCCGCATATCGGCGCGAGCACCGAAGAGTCCGAAGAGAACTGCGCCGTCATGGCCGCCGACCAGCTGATGGACTACCTACAAAACGGCAACATTGTCAATTCGGTCAACTTTCCGGCCGTCGCCATGGGCCGTACTGCTGGCACCTCACGCATCACTTTTTCTAACGACAACGTCTCGGGCGTTTTAGGTCATGTCTTGTCGGTTTTAGCCGATAAAAAAGTCAACGTTATCGACATGATGAACAAAAGCCGGGGAGAACTAGCCTTCAACATCATCGACGTGGAAAGCAAACCCGGTGACGATGTGGTCGCCGCGATTGCAGCTGTTGAGCATGTGATTCGGGTGCGGGTGATTTAGAAATTACTCTCAAAGTCTTTTAGACTTTAGTCACAGCATTTGTAAATTCTTTTTGCTATTAAATTAATAGCAAAACGAGCATAGCTTACGCCTACTGTATGACAAGTCAGTCACGCAAATGACAGTTAAGACGAAAAATCGACGTTCGCCTGTATTTGTTACCAAACTTACCACTACTTTCACAAAATACCAACCCTTACAGCGTTGCAAGTTCTATAAACGCTGGGCGGAGAACACCTCCATACATCCGCATTGATTGATAACAACAGTTAACTGAAAATCAACCGGAGACAAATCATGCAGATACCGTGCTTGCTTGCAAAGTTGCGTCCGTGGGTGGCTGTGGCCGCCATGGTCGGTGTTCCGCTCTCGGCGCTGGCCGATGTGAGCGTGAAGTTTGACCTGAGCGATCCCACCACCAGCCTCACGTCCAGCCCCTTCCCCAGCGACCGCTACACCGTGCGAGACTGGTCCAACGCCACCTTGCGCCGCGTTAACTTGCCCAAACCAGACTGCACCGTGCGTGTGAGCGATTGTGAGGACATCACCGTCATCAACCAACTAGACGGCTTCTCGACTCAGCCCCGCATCACCGTGCCATTCACCGGTGCGATTGATGTGGCCAGTGTGAACAGCGACTCGGTGTATTTGCTCAATTTGGGCGACACGCTGAGCTTTCGTGGCTTTGGGCAAAAAGTCGGCATCAACCAAGTTTTGTGGGATCCTGCCACGATGACCTTGGTGTTTGAGCCCGAAGACTTGTTGAATGAGCATTCACGCTACGTTTTAATTGTGACCAATGCGGTGCGCGACACGACGGGCAAACGCATCAAGCGCAGCGATGTGGACGATGAAGATGGCCCACAAAGCCGACGTGGCAATGAAAATGATGAATACCGCCGTGACCTGCGCGATGCGGGTCGTGTCTATGGCCACATGCGCGACAAAGTGGTGGCTACCAGTTTGTTCACCACCCAAAGCAGCACCGCAGATTTGACCAAAATCATGCGCAAAATCAAACAAAGCAAGCCTGCGCCAGCCAGCTTCATGGTCGGCTCAATCGGTGACGTGGCAACGCGCGCTGTATTCTCGACCACAGATGTTGCGGGCATCCAGTTCAGTCGCCAAGTGGGTACGGCACCTACTTTTGACGTGTCGTACTTGCCAACGCCCGCGCTGGGCATCGTACCCGGCTCAGTGGCGCAGATTGCTTATGGCAAGTTCCGGTCGCCCGATTACCAAACCGCTGGCAAATACATCCCCG
>CBDUEA010000081.1:0-7356 GCA_965365965.1 uncultured Polaromonas sp.
AGCCTTGGTTGCCGTGCTCTAAGAGCGTGTCTTTGCTGGTAATGCCCATGTCCGCACCGCCGTATTGCACGTAGGTTGGCACGTCCGTTGCGCGCACGACCAACACCCGCACGTCGGGCTGGTTGGTCGTCAAAATCAGCTTGCGTGATTTTTCAGGATCCTCCAGCACCTCAATACCAGCGGCTTTGAGCAGCGGCAGGGTTTCTTCAAAAATGCGACCTTTTGATAAGGCTAAGGTAATCAAATCGGGACTCCAAATAGGGTTTGGTGGCAGTTGCGAAGACTGCGAATATGCTATTTTGCCAGTTCAGCGACAAATTCTGCGCAGATTTAGCGGCACAGGTTGTATTTAGCGTTGATTCCTCCGTTATTGGACGAAATGCCCAAACAACCGAGGATGGAATCGAACAAATGGTGATGACTGGCAGCAGTTTGAGGTGATTTAGCAGCCATTTGCAATTGTTCAAAGGCTTTTTTCTGCGCAGGGCTGGCGTTTAAAAATGCATCAGAAGCCCAAAACAGCAAGGGCACGTCCAGTTGCTCAGGCGGCGCCAGTGGCTTGGGCGTGGCATGGAGGTGACGGTTTTCATCAATCGACTCGCCGTGGTCAGAGGTGTAGATCAGAATGGCTTTTTTACTGGCCAAACTTTTCATCAAACCATGCAAAAAGGTGTCGGTGTACAAAATGCTATTGTCATATGAATTGATGAGCTGTGCTTTGCTGCAAGCCCCGTCCACGCCGTCACACTCCGGCTGGTATTTGGCGAACTCACGCGGATAGCGGCTGGTGTAGGAAAAGTGTGAACCTTTGGAATGCAACACAATAGCGTGGTGGCCTTTGGGGTGCTTGGCGATGGAGGCGTTCATTTCAGACTCCAAAACCGCGTCAACCATGGGCTGGCCCCGGTGGGCGGGGTCGGCGGCGATGACTTCGCGGATTTTGTAAAAGTCTGTTTTCAGGCTGTTGTAAAACCAAACTTCAGACTGCATGGCAAACAGCTCGGTGCTGAAGCCGAGCTTGTCCAAGACTGAGAAAACCGTTTCTTCTAAAATTTGCGGCGCTTGCAGGCCGCGTTCGACCACGCCTTGTGGGCGCACAAACATGCACTGCAAAGACAACTTGGTCGAGGTGTTGCAAGAGGTTGCTCTGAAGGCGACCAGGTTTTTCTCTTGGGATAAAAAGGGTGTGGTTGGGCGTTCATAGCCAAGCAAACCAAAGTTGGCAGAACGTGCTGACTCCCCCAAGACAACGACCACATAAACATCATCAAGAGCTGGTGACTCGGCATATTGGAATTGTTTGGCGGGATCCAGTTTTTCACTTTGCGTGACCCAGTTGTCCCACTCGTTCGAAGCGGACATGCCCAAACCAGCCACCCAATTGCTGGGTACATAGGTGTGCGCTGCCAGTGTCGCTTGCCCGATGTCTTGGCCTATGCTGGCGGGTGAACCCGATTGAGGATCTGCATTCAACCGCTGTGCAATGAAGCCGAATACCGCAGCGAACAGGGCAACCAGTGCGAGTTGCGCGCCGATTTGTTTGAAGCGCATCGCCCAACTGCTCAAGGGGTTACGGTCTACCAGTACGTAACGCCACCAAAGCGCGAGCGGAATAAGCGCCAGAGCGACGAACCATACAATCAGGCCTACGCCTACTGCTTCTTTGGACAAATCTACATCGGTTGTCAACACTGCTTGCACCACGCCGTAACCGATGACGACGTTGAAAAACGTCATGTAATAACTGGCCAAGACGGAAATGATGAGCAAGAGCGAGATCAACAAGCGTGCCAACCATTTTCCGGACAAGTCGGCCAAACTCAGCAGCAAAGCCGTGAAGGTGAAGACCAAGCCCAGCTCGGCCAACAAAGTAAGGGTCGCGTGCGTGTTTGACAACTCGACATAGCGGCGCATGAAGACGACCGCATTAAGCAGCAAGCCAATGTACAGGCTGAGCAAAAGAATCGCCTGCCAAGGCGACAGGCTGAAACGCTCTAATCGCTGGAAGAAGTTAGGCTTTAAGGCGCTCAATCTTGGCACCAATGCCACGCAGCTTGGTTTCCATTTGGTCGTAGCCACGGTCTAAATGATAGATGCGCTCGACAAAGGTTTCACCGTCTGCGACCAGCCCAGCAATCACCAAACAGGCAGAAGCGCGCAAATCAGTGGCTTGCACGGTCGCACCCGATAATTGGGGCACACCTTCTACAAACGCGGCTTTGCCGTCGATTTGGATATTTGCACCCAGACGCACCAACTCATTGACGTGCATGAAACGACTTTCAAAAATCGTCTCGGTGACTTTGCAAGGTCCTTCAGATATCACATTCAACCCCATGAACTCCCCTTGCATGTCGGTTGGAAAACCTGGGTATTCCGTGGTGCGGAAACCTTGCGCTTTCAAGCGACCATGTGACACGATGCGCAGGCCTCCCTCAACGGACTCAACCTTAGCACCCGCTTCATGCAGCTTGTCAATCACCGCATCCAGATGCTCAAAGCGTGCATTTTTCAACACCACATCACCGCCGGTAGCGGCCACAGCGCACAAAAAGGTGCCCGCTTCGATCCGGTCAGCCACTACTTCGTGGGTACAGCCGTGCAGAACTTCAACACCTTGAATGCGGATGCGGCGTGTGCCGTGACCTTCAATCTTGGCGCCCATTTTGATGAGCATTTCTGCCAAGTCAATGATTTCCGGCTCTTGCGCAGCGTTCTCTAAGACCGTTTCGCCTTCAGCCAAGCAAGCGGCCATCAGGAAGTTTTCAGTGCCCGTCACCGTCACCATGTCGGTAGTGATGTGCGCACCTTTGAGGCGTGTACGACCTTCAGGCAAGCTCGCCACCATGTAGCCGTGCTCCACCACAATGTGCGCCCCCATGGATTGCAAGCCTTTGATATGCTGGTCCACAGGGCGTGAGCCAATGGCGCAGCCACCCGGCAAAGACACCTTGGCAGTGCCAAAACGTGCCAACAGCGGCCCCAAAGCCAATACCGAAGCACGCATGGTTTTAACGAGTTCATATGGCGCTTCTGGCAAGATGGGCGTTGCAGCCAAAAAACTCATGCCACCGCGTTCACCATGGGTTTCGCACTTTACGCCCATGTTCTCCAGCAAATGGCGCATGGTTGCCACATCATGCAAACGAGGCATGTTGAGAAGGTGGACCGACTCATTTGTCAATAAGGCTGCACACATTTCAGGCAGTGCCGCATTCTTTGCACCCGAGATGAGTACTTCACCATGGAGCTCTACGCCGCCAATAATTCTTAATTTGTCCACTGCATTAATTCCAAAAAAACTGTTGTTTCGCTAACTTATTATTGCGCTTGCCACTCATCAGGCGTGAAGGTTTTCATTGACAGAGCATGCACTTCATCGGTGTGCATTTTGGCGCCGAGGGTGGCATACACCCGTTGATGCCGCTGAATCAAACGCTTGCCGGCAAACTCGGCAGAGACAATCGTGGCGTACCAGTGTCGGCCATCGCCTTCAAGCTCGATATGCTCGCAAACCAAGTTCGAGGCAATGAGGTTTTTTAAATCATCTGCTGTCATGTCATATCCAACCGTTTTCAAATCGTTTCAAATCTTTTTATAAAGATTACAATAAAAATTAGCTTCTAATTTTGTAACCTATACGCAGCAAATAAATGCAAATCGCACTGATCACCACAAAAGTGCCACCTACAATGCCGAGGCTCAGCCATGGAGAGACGTCACTCTTACCAAAAAAGCCGTAACGAAAGCCATCAATCATGTAGAAGAAGGGGTTGAGATGGCTCAACGTTTGCCAAAATGGTGGCAAAGAATGAATCGAGTAGAAAACACCACTCAAAAACGTCATCGGCATGATGGCAAAGCTTTGGAAAGCAGCCATTTGGTCAAATTTTTCGGCCCAAAGCCCAGCGATCAAGCCCAAAGTCCCCAAAATAGCTGCGCCTAGGATGGCAAAAACCACAATCCAAAGTGGCCACACAAAGCTTATTTCCGTAAACCAAACGGTGGCTAAGAATACGCCCGTACCCACAGCCAAACCACGAATCACGGCTGAACCCACGTAAGCTACAAACCAACTCCAATGCGACAACGGTGTGAGCAGCAAAAACACCAAATTACCCATGATTTTGCTCTGCACCATAGACGAGGAGCTGTTGGCAAAGGCATTTTGCAATATGCTCATCATCACCAAACCAGGAATCAAAAACGCTGTGTAACCGACGGTGTCATAAACTTTGACGCGACCTTCCAGCACGTGGCCAAAAATCACCAAGTACAACACCGAAGTTAGTACAGGTGCAGCAATGGTTTGAAAGCCAACCTTCCAAAAGCGCAAAACCTCTTTGTAAAACAGCGCTTGCCAGCCGTTCATACTGTTGCTCCCAAGTTTTGTGCGCCGGTGTTTTGCGCACCAGACATCACTTCTAGGAACACATCTTCCAAATCAGCCTTGCGGATTTCAACGTCTTCAGCCTGCAATCCTGCCTCACGTACAGCGCTGAGATATTTCTCAATCTCCAAGGCATCATGCGCTGGGAACTGCACGATTCTGCCTGTAATTCGGGCTTTGTCGGCAAGATGTTTAGGTAGTTCGCTATCAATTTTAAAGCGCAAAACATTAGATGAAGCTGCTTTGAGCAAGTCAGACGTATCAGCCAAAGCAACAACATTGCCATTTTTCAGCATGGCAATACGGCTGCAAAGTGCCTCGGCCTCTTCTAAATAATGCGTTGTTAGCAGCACCGTGCTGCCTTGTTTGTTGAGTTTCGCAATGAATTGCCACAAGGTTTGACGTAATTCCACGTCAACGCCAGCGGTTGGTTCATCCAACACGATCACCGGCGGCTTGTGCACCAAAGCCTGCGCGACCAGCATGCGACGTTTCATGCCACCTGATAGTTGGCGCATATTGGCATGTGCTTTGTCCGTTAGACCTAGGCTGTGCAGCAATTCATCTATCCAATCGTCATTGTTTTTGATACCAAAATAACCTGATTGAAAGCGCAGCGCTTCGCGGACATTGAAAAACGGGTCAAACACCAACTCTTGCGGCACGACGCCCAGTTTCCGCCGAGCATCGGCAAAATCGGTTTGCACGTCGCTGCCTAAAACACGAATATGACCCGACGTAGCACGCGTTAAACCCGCCAAAATGCTGATTAACGTGGTTTTTCCAGCCCCATTGGGACCCAGCAGTCCGAAAAACTCGCCTTGCTCAATGTCAAAGCTGACATGGTTCAAAGCTTGCAAAGGTTGACTGGTAGAGCCACTCTTGACAGGGTAGATTTTGGAAACAGATTGGAATGAGATGGCTTGCATAGAGTGCTAGATTCTAACGGCTAGCGCCTTTAAGCAAAGCTCAACTCCTAGATTGGGGGATTTAGACCACTGGTTGAGCTTCTAGCAAACCCACAATGCCATACAAGTTGGCCAACTCTCGCAAATGCGAGGCCAAGCCTTGAATCTTAAATGTTTTACCCAATGACAAGACTTCGCGCCTGCATTCCAGTATCACCGCCAACGCGGAAGTGTCAAACTTCACCAAAGGCGAAACGTCCAACACAACAAGTGAACCGTTCTCTGCACTAAGCTGGGTGCTCAGCGTTTGAGCACACGATCGCGCTTGTTTGTTTGTGATTTCAGCAGGTAAAACTAACATGACAAGCCTACGTCGGTTGGAATTTTATTTTTTAGCCAGCGATTGGTTGCGCGACTTCAAAGTTGCGATCAAACCATCCATACCTTTGGCATTGATTTCTTGCGAAAACTGGGTTCGGTAGGTCTCCATCAACCAAACGCCCATGACGTTGAGGTTATAGATACGCCAGCCTGAACCTTGACCAGGTGTTTTCTCTAGGCGGTAATCCAATTGAATCGGCTCACCCTTGCCTCGGACTTCCGTGCGAACCACTACCTCGGTGTCATCTGCACTTGCACGCAAAGGCTTCATTGAAATGGTTTGGTCATTGATTTGAGCCAAAGCGCCAGCGTAGATATGCAGCAACAAAGTTTTGAACTCATCTTGCAATTGCTTTTGCTGCTCAGGCGTTGTTTTTAACCACTGTGGACCCACGGCAGATGCTGTCATACGACGGAAATTCACATAAGGCATGACTTTGGCATCTACTAAAGCATTCAGTTTAGTCACATCGCCAGCCTGAATGGCTTTATCTGCTTTGATAGCGTCCATGACTTCGTCCGACAAGCGCTGGATAAAGGCATTGGGCGCCTCATCAGCAGCCATTGCGGTCGCAGAATAAGACATGGCATTGACAACAAGAAACGAGCCCATCAGGCAGCCAAAGAGTTTTCCAATTTCACGACGGTTCATGGCGTCACTTTCAATAAAACAAAAAGCGGTCTATTCCGCTGATCTATAACGTTTGGTAGCTCCAAATAGCAGACATCAGGATTTGGGGCAACTCTCATTGTTTTTCAATGCCTTCTTTTTCTGATTTATTTTCTTGCACCGTTTGGAATGGTAAGCCCTCTTTGTCTTCGGCATCCCCATCAGCAGTGAAGACAGGTAATCCTTCTAAATCAATTTCCGATTTGATGTCAGGCTTGGGTTCAGGTTTTTTCTCAGAGTTATCCAATTCAAAATTCACTTCATCAGGCACATTGCCATCAAACACCTCATTTTGTCGAAGCTGCAAGAATATATCGCGCGTAAAACTGTATTTATCAAGGGCTATGGCATCAAGCACTGCCGTTGTCCGCAGCAAATTTGAACGCTTATCAATCAAACGCAAGGCATACAGCGCGTTACGGTCAGGCACATTTTTTAGCTGCCATACCAAGTCACCCTTGGCGATCAAGGTAGATGCCAAAGTGTCACGCATGGTTGAGGGCCCAAGGAAGGGGATGACCAAATAGGGACCTGCAGGTACGCCCCAGTACCCCAAGGTTTGCCCAAAATCAGCTTTATGCCGCTCAATATTCATCTCACCCGCAATATCTAGCACGCCACCCAAACCAAGCACCGAGTTCGTCGTAAAACGCATCACGGTTTCCACTGCAGCTTGCGGCTTGAGTTGCAAAGCCATGTTGACGGCTGACCAAACACTGGTTAGATTTTCGAAGAAATTATTGACGCCTGTGCGTACAAAATGCGGCAATATCCCGTTGTAGATGATTGCAAGCGGTACGGCAACGACTCTGTCGAGATCGTCATTGAATTTTGTGACACCTCGATTCCAAGGCTCCAAAGGATCTTTTGGATTAACCCCTAAACCTGTCGCACAACCCGATAACGCGCCAAAAAAAAGTACAAGGAGCAAACACCTTGCTTGAAATGCATGTCGGCTAAGGCTCACAGAATTCACGGTTAGTCTCACTTTTTACTGTCTGCTCCGC
>CBDUEA010000082.1:0-7348 GCA_965365965.1 uncultured Polaromonas sp.
TAAGCTGTATCAACGCATGCCCTGCAGGTGCCTTGCAAGACAACACGCAAGCACCACAGCTTAAATTCATTGAAAAAAATTGCGTGCAATGTGGTCTATGCGTCACAACCTGCCCAGAAAAAGCACTGGCCTTGTTGCCACAGTTCAACCTGTCACCTGTGCGAAAGGAAGCTGTCTTACTGAATGAGATGAAGCCCTATAGTTGTGTTCGCTGCCAGAAACCATTTGGCACATTGAAAGGCATTGAGGCCATGCTTGGTAAATTGAGTGGACACAGTATGTTTCAAGGTGTGGCATTGGAACGCCTCAAAATGTGTGGGGATTGTCGTGTGATCGATATTTACTCTGCCGAGAATGAAATAAAAATCACGGACCTATGAATATGCTTTCAACCTCTGATTCACAACACAGCAGCGCCTTTGACGAAGAAACCGCACGTGCAGAGTTGTATGGTTTATTAGCACTTTTATTTTATGGCCCGCCTTCCAATGAGTTGCTAGCCAAACTAAGGGTTGCCGTGACCGAAGCGCCAGTGGCTGGCGCTTTTTTGGAAGAGCCTTGGCGCGCCTTCGTGGGGGTTGCCAGAGCGTTGACAGATGACGCTATTCGCAACGAATACACAGATCTTTTTGGTGGTGTGGGCAAACCTGAGGTTTATTTGTATGGGTCTCATTTTTTGAGTGGTTTTCTGAATGAAAAACCACTTGCAAAGCTTCGCTCTGATTTGATTAATTTGGGACTAGAGCGTGACGAGCAGATGCCAGAAACCGAAGATCATTTTGCCTATCTGTGCGAAGTCATGCGGTATTTAATTGCAGGTGATGATGTGGCCGTAGCCAACTTGACGAACCAGCAGGTTTTTTTCGCTACGCATCTGCAGCCTTGGGTCATGAAGATGTGTGACGACATTCAAAAACACCCCAAGGCTGTGATCTACGCTTCTTTGGCAGAAGTAACCCGTGCTTATCTAGACATTGAAGCGCAGGGTTTTGATATGTTGATTTGAAATTGACATATATCATACCTATATCAAGTAAGTGTTTTCCCTTGGAAGAAATGAGCTTTACAACATTGCTTAATAGAGAAAACTTCTTATACTATGTAATAAATTTCATAGCAAACAGCATGACATGGAGATACTTGCCATTATGCAAAACAGCACACCAAAATCTTCCCGCCGAGGGTTTTTTCTAACAGCATCCGCAGCAGGCGCTGTGGTCGCAACAGCAACTTTAATAAAGCCTCAGGTTACTGAACCCGTGACGCAGCCGCTAAAGCCAGCGCCTGAAAATGGTGGAGGCTATGTTTTAAGCGATCACGTCAAGCAGTACTACAAGACAACTTTGGTCTAATCGGTCGTCATCATCTTGAATTGGCCTTTTGCCTTGCCCCGACATTGGAGAGTTTCATGCTTTTATCCAAAAAATTGAGTCCTTCTGAATCCGTGACTCGTTCCCCTTTTGTCCACAGCTTGCGCCGTGGTTTGTCGCAAGCCCTTCCTACCATGGATCGCCGTGCTTTTTTACGGCGCTCTGGCTTGGGTGTTGGTGTTGGCTTGGCTGCGACTCAATTGACACTGGTTAAAAAAGCCAATGCAGCTGAAAAAAATGTGATCGATGGAAGCGGCAAGATTGAAGTCAAGCGAACAGTTTGCACCCATTGCTCAGTTGGTTGTGCCGTTGATGCAATAGTTGAAAACGGTGTCTGGGTTCGTCAGGAGCCCGTGTTTGACTCGCCGCTGAATTTGGGTGCACATTGCGCAAAGGGTGCTGCGCTACGCGAGCATGGACATGGCGAGTTTCGTTTACGTTATCCGATGAAGCTGGTGAATGGAAAATACGAGCGCATCAGTTGGGACACTGCACTGAATGAAATCAGCGCAAAAATGATGGAACTCAAAAAGGCGAGTGGTCCTGACAGTGTTTATTTTGTAGGTTCGTCAAAGCACAACAATGAGCAATCGTATTTATTGCGCAAATTTGTGAGCTTTTGGGGTTCAAACAATTGCGACCACCAAGCGCGTATCTGCCATTCAACGACTGTTGCCGGCGTAGCTAATACGTGGGGCTATGGTGCGATGACCAACTCGTACAACGACATGCAAAACAGCAAATGTGCGTTGTATATCGGTTCGAATGCTGCGGAGGCACATCCCGTGAGCATGTTGCACATGCTGCATGCCAAAGAAAATGGTACGAAAATGATCGTGGTTGATCCACGCTATACCCGTACTGCAGCCAAGGCAGACGAATTTGTGCGCATCCGCTCAGGGTCAGACATTCCCTTCTTATTTGGTGTGTTGTATCACGTCTTCAAAAATGGCTGGGAAGACAAGCAGTACATCAACGACCGTGTTTTTGGCATGGATAAGGTGAAAGCAGATGTTCTGGCCAAATGGACGCCAGACAAGGTGGAAGAAGCCTGCGGTGTGAAAGAAGAGCAAGTTTTGCGCGTGGCAACCATGATGGCGCAAAATCGACCCAGCACCTTGGTTTGGTGTATGGGGCAAACCCAACACACAATTGGCAATGCGATGGTTCGTGCTTCATGCATTTTGCAGTTGGCACTTGGTAATGTCGGCAGGAGCGGCGGCGGTACGAATATTTTCCGTGGTCACGACAATGTGCAAGGTGCCACCGATGTGGGACCAAATCCCGATTCACTACCTGGTTACTATGGCATCGTGGAAGGTTCTTGGAAGCATTTTGCCAAGGTCTGGGGTGTTGATTATGAATGGATCAAAAAGCAGTTTTCATCACCTGCCATGATGTCTAAACCGGGCATCACGGTCTCGCGATGGATCGATGGTGTTTTAGAAAAGAACGAGCTGATTGACCAAGACGCTAACTTGCGTGGGGTGTTCTTCTGGGGGCATGCACCCAATTCGCAAACCCGTGGACTTGAGATGAAGCGAGCCATGGATAAGCTGGATCTGCTTGTGGTGGTGGATCCCTATCCATCTGCTACGGCGGCGATGGCCGCGATGCCCGGAAAAGCAGAAGACTTGAATCCCAACCGTGCTGTTTACTTGCTGCCTGCAGCTACGCAGTTCGAAACCAGTGGTTCTGTGACTGCTTCAAACCGTTCACTTCAATGGCGTGAAAAAGTGATTGAACCCTTGTGGGAAAGCCGCAGTGATCACATGATCATGCACCAGTTTGCAGAGAAGTTGGGTTTTGGCAAAGAACTCTCAAAAAATTACAAAATGCAAAAAGTAGGCGGCTTGGATGAACCCATTCCGGACGATATTTTGCGTGAAATTAATGCAGGTGTTTGGACCATTGGTTACACAGGGCAAACGCCAGAGCGTTTACAAGCCCACATGCGCAATATGCACATGTTTGATGTGAAAACCCTCAAAGCCAAAGGTGGTAAAGACGCAAAAACAGGCTATGACTTGACGGGTGATTATTTTGGATTGCCGTGGCCTTGCTTTGGTAACGGGTCCATTAAGCATCCAGGCTCGCCTAATTTGTATGACACTTCCAAGCATGTGATGGACGGTGGTGGGAATTTCCGCGCTAACTTTGGCGTGGAGAAGGATGGCATTAACTTGCTGGCTGAAGATGGCTCCTTTTCTTTGGGTGCTGATATAACAACAGGTTATCCGGAGTTCGACCATATTTTGTTGAAGAAATTGGGTTGGTGGAATGACCTTACAGATGCAGAAAAGACCGCAGCAGAAGGAAAAAACTGGAAAACCGACCTCTCTGGCGGCATTCAACGCGTGGTGATGCAAATCCACGGTTGCCATCCCTTTGGAAATGCCAAAGCACGTGCTGTGGTTTGGAATTTCCCTGACCCTATACCGCAGCATCGTGAACCACTGTATGGCATACGACCTGATCTGGTGGCTAAGTATCCTACGCACGACGATAAGAAAGCTTTCTGGCGGCTACCAACGCTATTCAAAACGATTCAGGATAAAAACATTGCAGACAAGGTTCATGAGAAGTTCCCCTTCATCATGACTTCTGGGCGTTTGGTTGAGTATGAAGGCGGTGGCGAAGAAACGCGTTCCAATCCATGGCTGGCTGAATTACAGCAAGAAATGTTCATTGAGATCAATCCTAAGGTTGCCGCAGACAAGGGCATCCGCAATGGTGAACGGGCTTGGGTTTCAACACCAACGGGTGCGCGATTGAATGTTCAAGCCTTGGTTACTGAACGGGTGGGCGCCGATACCGTTTTTCTGCCTTTCCATTTTTCGGGTCGCTGGCAAGGCGCAGACATGTTGTCTTACTATCCAACTGGTGCCGCACCGATTGTGCGCGGAGAAGCCGTCAACACTGCGACGACTTATGGGTATGACAGTGTGACCATGATGCAAGAAACTAAAACAACGATTTGCAACGTTGAGAAAGCCTAAGGAGACACTATGGCCCGCATGAAATTTGTCTGTGATGCAGAGCGTTGTATTGAATGCAATGGTTGTGTGACTGCTTGTAAGAACGAGAACGAGGTGCCTTGGGGTGTGAATCGCCGACGCGTGGTGACCCTCAACGACGGCGTACCTGGTGAGAAGTCAATTTCCGTTGCTTGCATGCATTGCAGTGATGCGCCTTGCATGGCGGTTTGTCCCGTGAATTGCTTCTACCGCACCGACGAGGGTGTGGTGTTGCATGATAAAGACGTTTGCATCGGCTGTGGTTATTGCTCTTATGCATGTCCTTTTGGCGCTCCTCAATTTCCATCTCAAGGGACTTTTGGTGTACGTGGCAAGATGGATAA
This sequence comes from uncultured Polaromonas sp., assembly GCA_965365965.1. GTDB lineage: Bacteria > Pseudomonadota > Gammaproteobacteria > Burkholderiales > Burkholderiaceae_C > Aalborgiella. The sequence goes on from CBDUEA010000082.1 coordinate 4,732, forward strand.
ATGTACGTTTTGTGCAGGTGGACCTGAGGCCAATGGTAGCCAAGCAGAATTTGAAAAATACGGTCGTAACCGTTTGGCTGAAGGCAAATTGCCTGCTTGTGCTGAAATGTGTTCAACAAAGGCTTTGTTGGCAGGTGATGGTGACGTAGTAGCAGATATCTTCCGCAACCGTGTCGTCAAGCGCGGTAAGGGTGCAGAAGTCTGGGGTTGGGGTACCGCCTATGGTTCTAAACAAGCCGGTCAGCCTCCACAAGGAGGCAAATCATGAAATACATAGGTTTATTTGTTATTGCATTATCCGTTTTGGCGGCTTGTGGCGAGAAAAAACAGGATTTGACGTTGAGCAAATCTGAGTCGCAGGCTTTTAATGGGACTAAAAGCAGTTTCATGGCTCCTGGTTGGAAGCCAGGTGATAAAGCAAGCTGGGAACAGCACATGAAAGCTCGTCAGCAAAATACTCAAAACGAATATACCAAAGTCAACTAACAGGAGTCCATATGCTACGGTCTGTTATCACTGCTCTACTTGCAACGTTTGTCTGTTTGAGTCAAGCGACTGCACAAACTCAGACCGCTCCTAATTCGGCTAATGTACCTGCTGCCGCACTTGGTGCAATCCAAAGTGCCAACATCATGGACGTTAAACCTGATGCAAGTTTGGAGCCTGGATACGCGCAACAAACCAATGGGGAGCGTGCCAAAGTCCAGCCAGGAAACAATGCACCCATGTGGCGACAAGTTGCTTCAGGTTCTGAGGGCTACAGCAGCTTGCCAAAAAGTGAAGCACCTGAGGCAGGGGTGTTGATTCAACCCTTTGTGCAATATCCTGGTTCACGCGTAACCAATGCCGGTGAAGCATGGCGGCAAGTTCGCAACAAGTGGATCATTCCCTATGGTGGTTCGCTGGTGCTGATTGTTATGGGCGCTATTGCTCTTTTTTATTGGCGGGGTGGAAGTTTCAAATTGCATGGTCAACCGACGGGTCGCAAAATAGAACGCTTCACGCCATTTGAACGTTCTGCACATTGGGCCAATGCGGCAGCATTCTGCGTTTTAGCCATCTCAGGTATTGTGATGGCCTTTGGTAAATTTTTCCTATTGCCCATCATGGGGAGTACCTTGTTTGGGTGGTTTACTTATTTGCTAAAGAACGCCCATAACTTTGCAGGACCCCTGTTTGCTGTGTCATTGGTAATTGTCATCATCACTTTCATTAAAGACAACTTGCCTGCGAAAGGCGATTTGAATTGGTTAATGAAGGGTGGTGGTGTGTTTTCTGAGCAGGAAGTGAAATCTGCTCGATTCAATGCGGGTGAGAAAGTTATTTTCTGGGGCGGTGTGTTTGTATTAGGTTTAGCAGTCGTTGCTTCAGGACTGGTCATGGATCAACTGATTCCAGGGATCCTATACGATCGCAGTACGATGCAAATTACTCACATGATCCATGCTGTAAGCACGGTCTTGATGATGGCTATGTTTTTGGGCCATATTTATCTTGGAACGATAGGGACCGAGGGTGCATATGAAGGTATGAAAACGGGCTATGTGGATGAAACCTGGGCTAAAGAGCATCACGAACTCTGGTATGACGACGTCAAGTCAGGAAAAATTCCAGCTCAAAGATCATCCACTCCAGTCAACACAAATCCTGTTCAAGTTTGAGGTAGTCGCATGAATAAATTGATTATTTTGGTTTCAGCTTTTACACTGAGCACGTCTATCTTTGCAAAATTGCCAGCGCCTAGCGATGAAGCAAAAGCAAAGGCGGCTGAAGCCGCGGCTAAAGCTGCTTGGAGCGGAAAGGTTGACGCTTATTTAAGTTGCAAAGCGCAGGACAAGGTGGCCGCGCTTTACTTTAAGACCGCCAAAGCTGCCAACAAAGAAATAAAACCGCCTCTAGAAGTACCGCCATGTGCTGACCCTGGCGCCTTTGCTTACTCGCCGGCACCTGTGGAGGTAGTCAAACCTTTAGAAGCATCAGGCGCTCATTCTGCTGCTCCAACGGCAACCAGTCCTCCAAGTAGCAAGACTCCAGCAGCAGCAATCGCTCCAGCTAATAAATCTTAAAAATAAACACGATGCTCAATCAGTGAGCAGTTTCATTTGGCTATTTAAAACTTAATTCCCGCAGGATTATTTGGGTTAGTGCTTGCTGTAGGTTTAGCGGGTATAACGACAGCTTTATCAAGTGAAGCTTCCTTCTCAGTATTTTTTACAACCACTTTTTTGGGCGCTAAAGACGTTGCTGCGGCTTGGCTGTAGCTGCGCGGCAAAGTGGATACTTTGGGGTAACCGGCCGCGTCCAAGTACTTGGTCCATTCACCTTCTTCGTAGCCTTTGAGTTGCTGTGAAGCGATGGTCAGCATGGGGATGCTGGATTCAGCGTTGATGCGTTTGTAAGCATCAACGTCTTCATTGCTGATGACGCTTTTCTCCGTAAACGGAACCCCACGCTGTGTCAGCATGATGCGGGCGTTGATGCAAGGTGCGCAGTCTGCGTTGGTGTAAAGCGTGACAGGGTAGCGGCTCACAATTTGTGCCAAGGCATAAGGTAGCGCGCCACTTGGGTTGCCCGAGCCATCATTGACAACTTTGTCGCCCGCAGAAGGCAAGGGCGG
>CBDUEA010000083.1:0-7181 GCA_965365965.1 uncultured Polaromonas sp.
GCGCCGCAAAACGCTTACCTGTCAGCGGATGAACTTTTAGCCGATTTGCGCACCATCGAGTCGTCTTTGCAAGGTAACCACGGACAAACTTTGGCAGCTCAGCGCTTGCATCCTTTGATTCGCGCGGTGGAAGTGTTTGGCTTTCATTTGGCAACGGTTGATTTGCGCCAAAGCTCTGATAAACATGAGGAAGTCGTAGCCGAATTATTAGCGGTAGCGCGGCTTGAATCTAACTATGCGGCTTTAGACGAAACCGCTAAGCGGAGCTTGCTCTTGAAGCAGCTCAACGATACACGCGCTTTGCGCGTGCTTGATGCGGCATATTCAGACCTCACGAACAGTGAGTTGGCTATTTTTGAAACCGCCAAAGCGATGCGCCAGCGTTATGGCCACCATGCCATTCGCCACTATATCATCAGCCATACAGAAACTGTGAGCGACTTGCTGGAAGTGTTGCTTTTGCAAAAAGAAGTTGGGTTGATGCATGGCGCTTTGAATTCATCGGACAAACAATCTAGCCACGACTTGATCGTCGTCCCCTTGTTTGAAACCATCGAAGACCTGCGCAACGCCGCCCCCATCATGCGTGAGTTTTATGCCCTGCCTGGCATTGCCAAGCAAATTCAACGCAGTGGTGCTGAACAAGACATCATGCTGGGCTACTCTGACAGCAACAAAGATGGTGGGATTTTTACCAGCAATTGGGAGTTGTACCGCGCTGAGATTGCACTGGTTGAGCTGTTTGATGAGTTGGCAAGCTCCCACAAAATTCAATTGCGCATGTTCCATGGGCGCGGTGGCACGGTGGGGCGTGGCGGTGGTCCAAGCTACCAAGCCATTTTGGCGCAACCGCCGGGTACGGTGCGCGGTCAAATCCGTTTGACTGAGCAAGGCGAGGTGATTGGCTCCAAATACGCCAACCCCGAAATTGGACGTCGCAATCTGGAAACCTTGGTCGCCGCAACTTTAGAAGCCACGCTCTTGCAACCGACCAGGTCTGCCAGCAACACTTTTTTGCAAACTGCCTCAACCCTTTCTAGCGCCAGCATGGCCGCTTACCGCGCTTTGGTATATGAAACACCCGGTTTTACCGACTATTTCTTTCAATCGACACCTTTGCGAGAAATTGCAGAGCTTAATTTGGGCTCTCGTCCTGCTTCGCGCAAAGCAACGCAAAAAATTGAAGATTTACGGGCTATTCCTTGGGGTTTCAGCTGGGGCCAATGCCGTTTGACCTTGCCAGGTTGGTACGGTTTTGGCTCTGCCGTGCATGCATTTCTGCAATCTGATGCAGATCCTGTTGAATCGAAAAAACGCCTCGCCTTGTTGAAAAAAATGCTCAAGGAATGGCCTTTTTTCCGCACCTTATTGAGCAATATTGACATGGTTTTGGCCAAGAGCGATTTGGCACTGGCTGCACGTTATGCAGAACTGGTCACTGATACACGACTGCGTAAGAAGATTTTTGCTACGATTGAATCTGAATGGCAACTCACCGTAGCAGCGCTGCAAATGATCACGGGCGATAAGCAGCGATTAACCAACAACGCAGCATTGCAGCGCTCCATTCGCCATCGCTTCCCGTACATTGACCCGCTGCATCATTTGCAAGTGGAGCTGGTGCGCCGCTACCGCGAGGGTCAGACCGACGAACGCGTACGGCGTGGTATTCATATTTCGATCAACGGTATTGCAGCTGGCCTGCGCAATACCGGTTAAAAATGTAAGGCAAAAACCAAAATACGCCATTTAAGTGACCTTAGCCGGCGTATTTATTTAGTTATTTGCTATTATATCAATAGCAAATTTAAGTTGCTTTGGACTTATTCACCCAAATAAGCTGCACGAACTTTGGGGTCATTCAACATCTCTTTGGCATCGCCCGTCATGGTAATGAGGCCTGAGTCCATCACATAGCCACGGTCTGCAATACCCAAGGCGCGGCTGGCGTTTTGCTCGACCAACAGAACCGTGACGCCTTTGGAGGATACGTCTTTGATCACTTCAAAAATCTTATCGACCATGATGGGTGACAAGCCCATTGACGGCTCATCAAGCAAGAGCAATTTAGGACGACTCATCAAAGCCCGACCCATGGCCAACATTTGCTGCTCGCCACCGCTCATCGTGCCAGCTAATTGGTCTTTACGCTCTTTTAAACGTGGAAACGTAGCAAACATTTTTTCGATATCCGCAGCAATTTCAGCTTTATCGTCCCGAATGTAAGCCCCCATCGCCAAGTTTTCCAAGATGGTCATACGGGTGAACACGCCGCGTCCTTCCGGCACCATCGCTAAACCTTGCGCAACCAAATCCCATGAACCTTTGCCTTTGATGCTTTGACCCATGTAGGCAATGTCACCATCTTTGAACCCTAAGGTACCCGTAATGGCTTTCATGGTGGTGGTTTTACCAGCACCGTTAGAGCCAATCAAAGACACCAACTCACCTTCTCGCACCTCGAAATCAATGCCTTTGACCGCCTGAATGCCACCGTAGCCTACTTTGAGTCCGCTAATTTTGAGAAGAATATTTGACATGCTTTTTTTCCCTTGTTCCTTGAATTTCCGTCTCAACTTCTATCTCAATGTCCACTGGTGCCCAAATAGGCCTCAATCACTTTTTCATTCTTCTGCACGGTGGCTGGTGTGCCTTCAGCAATTTGTTTGCCGTAATCAAGCACCGTCACGCGGTCGCATAAGCCCATGACTAATTTGACGTCATGCTCAATCAGCAAAATAGTGCGATTGTCATTGCGGATGCGGTCAATTAACTCGCGTAAAAGCACCTTCTCAGTCGCATTCATACCGGCAGCAGGCTCATCAAGTGCGATGAGTTGCGGATCGGTGGCCAGTGCGCGGGCAATTTCTAGACGGCGTTGATCGCCATAGCTCAAGGTGCGCGCCTTGTAATCGGCCAACTTGCCAATACCGACGTAATCAAGCAGCTCATGGGCACGTTTGATGATGGCTTTTTCTTCTGCTTTGAAACTAGTTGTGCGAAAAATAGCACCAAACAAGCCTGAATGGGTACGAATATGGCGACCAACCATGACGTTTTCGATCGCGGTCATTTCAGAAAACAAACGAATGTTTTGAAATGTGCGCGCAATACCCGCTTTTGCGACTTCATGCACGGCGGTAGGTTTGTAAGGTTTGCCAGCCAGTTCAAACGTACCACTGTCTGGCGTATACAAGCCAGTGATGACGTTGAAAAAAGTCGTTTTACCTGCGCCATTTGGGCCAATCAAACCATAGACCATGCCACGCTCGATGGTGATACCCACATCGCTGAGTGCTTGCAGGCCTCCAAAGCGTTTTGAAATACCAGCTACTTTGAGAACGATATCGCTCATTGAGTGTTCTCCTGAATTATTTAGTTTGAAGCGATTTGCCGTGTTCGGGCGAAGGCCACAAACCTTTGGGGCGAATCATCATGATGATAATCATGGCTAAAGCAATCAACAGTTGGCGCAAGATAGAGGCATCTAGGCGACCGCCAGACAGCTCTTGCAAGGGTCCAGCAACATATCGCAACACTTCAGGTAGCGCCGCCAACAAAACAGCACCTAGTACAACACCCGGTAAGTGCCCCATCCCACCTAGCACCACCATGGCCACAATCATCACGGACTCCATCAAACCGAATGACTCTGGTGACACAAAATGCTGGAAAGATGCAAACATGGCACCCGAGACGCCGCCAAAGGTCGCCCCCATACCAAAAGCTAATAACTTTAAATTACGCGTGTTGATGCCCATGGCTTTGGCGGCGATTTCGTCTTCACGAATGGCCATCCATGCGCGACCAATGCGCGACAACTGCAAACGGTGGCTGATGATGATGGCAAAAACCACCAAGACCAAAAACAAAAAGTAGTACATGGTGACAGACGACACTTCATACCCACCCACATTCAACGATTTGCCCAAGTCAACACCAAATATTTTGACCGAATCAATTTCGTTCAAGCCTTTGGGACCGTTGGTGATGTTAATAGGATGATCCAAGTTGTTCATGAACACACGGATGATTTCACCAAAGCCCAAAGTCACAATAGCCAGATAGTCACCACGTAGCTTCAAAGTAGGTGCGCCCAAAATCACGCCAAAGGCACCAGCCACCAAGGCGGCTATGGGGACGACTATCCAGAACGACATGTGCAAGCCTTCTGGAAACATTGCAGCAATGGCCGGAAACGTCTCGGTTAAATGCGGCGAGGCCAGCAAGCCGAACATGTAGGCCCCCAGTGCGAAGAAGGCCACATAACCCAAGTCCAAGAGGCCAGCATAGCCAACCACAATATTCAGCCCCAAAGCCAAGAGCACATAAAGCAACGCCACATCAGCAATCCGCACCCATGCATTGCCAAAACCTTGTAACAAGAACGGTAGCACCAGCAAAGCTAGGACGCCTGCAGCATAAAGTGGAAGTTTGTTTTGTTTCATTTTGATGATTCCAAAATAATATTGCGCGCTTACGCTCTGTCTGCTACACGCTCACCCAGCAATCCAGAAGGTCGCAAGGTCAACATGATGATGAGCACAATAAAGGCAAAAATGTCAGAATAATTGCTGCCCAACACGCCGCCAGTCAACTGGCCTATATAGCCAGAAGCAATCGCTTCAATCAAACCCAAGATGATGCCGCCAACCACGGCACCTGCCAAGTTACCGATGCCGCCAAACACTGCAGCCGTAAAAGCCTTTAAACCAGGCAAAAAGCCCATGGTGTGCTGTACCGTGCCATAGTTGGCAGCCCACATCACACCAGCAATTGCGGCCAAAATAGCGCCAATCACAAAGGTTGCTGAAATGACCATATCGGGCTTCACGCCCATCAATCCCGCTACCCGTGGGTTCTCTGCTGTAGCACGCATGGCACGCCCTAACTTGGTGTAGTTCACCAAGTACATCAAAATAGCAAGCGAAGTAGCAGTGATACCCAAAATCAAAATCTGAGTCACAGTGATCACCGCGCCGCCGAACTCATACGGGATACGCGGCAACAAACCTGGATAAGGTTTGTAATTCGGCTTCCAGATGATCATGGCCAATGTTTGCAGCAAGATGGACATACCAATTGCCGTGATCAAAGGAGCCAGCTTGGGACTGTTACGCAAAGGACGGTAAGCCACTTTTTCAATCACAAAGTTTAAGCATGCAGCGACGATGCAAGCAATCACCAATGCGATCAACAAAATGAGCCAGCCCGGCGTACCCGGCATGGACGATTGCATAAGCCCGATGATGGACCAACTGGTCAGCGCACCGACCATCAGCACTTCACCATGCGCAAAATTGATCAACCCAATGATGCCGTAAACCATGGTGTAGCCTAGGGCAACCAAAGCGTACATGCTACCCAGCACCAGACCGTTGATGATCTGTTGTAGCAAAACTTCCATATTAGAACTCCAATGTTTTTAACCGTGCGCCAACAAAATGGTTGGGATGGCTCAAATGACTGCAATAAATCTGCCAACTCTAATTCAAATGCATTGAACAAATTACATCTGTTGTAAACGTGCGCAATTGTAGCTATCGAATGAACATTAAAGTATTCCGCCTCGGGTGGGTTTACCCTTGAGTTTCAAGCTTAAAACGACTGCGGTAATGCGTTTAATGCGATATTAGTTTTACTTATTATTCAGTTTTTTTAGCTCTCGAAGCTTATCAGCAATTCGGATTTCCAATCCTCGTTCCACGGGGCGATAAAAATCGATTTCGGGCATGCCATCTGGAAGATAGTGCTCCCCAGCGGCGAAACCGTCTGCCTCATCATGCGCATAACGGTAATCTTTGCCGTAACCTTGCTCCTTCATCAGCTTGGTGGGCGCATTGCACAAATGCATGGGAACTGGCCGAGTACCATCTTTTTTAATAAAGGCTTTCACTTCATTGAAAGCTTTATAAACTGCATTCGATTTGGGCGCAACCGCCAAATAAACCACGCATTGCGCCAAAGTGAGTTCCCCTTCTGGTGACCCCAAACGCTCATACGTATCCGCCGCATCTAAGGCCATGCGCAAGGCGCGAGGATCGGCCAAACCAATATCTTCACTGGCCATTCGAATCAACCGGCGCGCCATGTAACGCGGGTCAGCACCGCCATCCAGCATGCGCACAAACCAATAAAGTGCCGCCTGCGGGTCACTGCCCCGCACAGATTTATGCAAAGCGCTGATGGTGTCATAAAACTGCTCCCCGCCTTTGTCATATCGGCGCATGCGTTCACCCAGCACGCGCATGAGCCACGCATCGGTGATTTCAACTTGCTTGTCTTGCTCTGCTGCAACAGCCAAGGTTTCTAACGTGTTCAACAGACGTCGAGCATCGCCATCTGCATAGGCAACAAGCCTTTCAGATGCTACATTATCAATAGCTGGAATAGCATGTATTTCACCGGCTCTGGCAATAATTAATGATAAATCCAAGGTTGATAATGGTTCCAGCACATAAACAGCGGCGCGCGACAACAAAGCGGAGTTCACTTCAAACGAGGGGTTTTCAGTGGTGGCGCCGATAAACGTCAATAAGCCACTTTCAACATGCGGCAAAAACGCGTCCTGCTGGCTTTTGTTGAACCGATGCACTTCGTCGACAAAAACAATCGTACGCCTACCCTGCCCTTGCCAAATGAGTGCTTGCTCAACAGCTTCACGAATGTCTTTAACGCCGCCTAAGGTGGCGCTGATGGTGATGAACTGAGCATCGAAAGCGTTCGCCATCAACCTTGCAATGGTGGTTTTACCGACCCCCGGCGGCCCCCACAAAATACAACTGTGTGGCTGGCCAGACTCAAAAGCCATACGCAAAGCCATACCCGGCCCCAGCAAGTGCTGCTGCCCAATTACTTCCGCCAACGTTTTAGGGCGTAAACGTTCCGCCAGAGGTGGCAATGTAGATGCTTTTGGGGAACTTGCTGGAAACGAAGAAACCATGGTGCTGGCTTTTCAAACAAACTGAAGTTTATTGTCGAATGACGTCAGCACCAGCCGGAGGCTTGAAATTGAAGATGTCATTACTGAGTGAAGGATTGACCTCCATGCTGCTAAAAGTCAATACTGAACGTTGCCCAAAGCTGTCCAAAATTTCTAACGCAGCCAAAGTTACACCTTTGTCAGCGATGGCTTTTAAGCCAACTCGGATACTTTGCAGCTGTCCATCTTTGGCTTTAGG
>CBDUEA010000084.1:0-7172 GCA_965365965.1 uncultured Polaromonas sp.
AATTTATCTCGGATTGTGACTTTGAATAATCTGTCACTTGCTCCGGTAACAGGACGCGACGGTTTCCTCGCTCTTGAAGCTACTGCCAAAACATTCCGTTACTTGGACGCAGAGGAAGTAGCTGTGCAACAAAAAGCAAAAGCTGCGAAAGAAGCGGGAGCTAAGAAATGAGCTTGAATAATAAGAGCTTAAAAAAAGCCGCCTTTTTATGCATGGTTCCAGCCGTGCTTCTGTTAACGGGCTGTTTTGGTTCTAAGGATGATGAACTTAGACAGTGGATGGTTGTTCAGCAAGGTAATACGCCTGCAAGGGTTACGCCCATCGCAGAGCCTAAAAAATTCAAGCCACAAGCTTATGAACAAATGACTGAAATGGAGCCATTCAACAATCAGAAGTTATTGCAAGCTTTACGACGTGATTCATCTCAATCTGCCGCAAATTTGGCGCTAATTTCTCCTGAGCTAACTCGAAGTAAAGAATTATTGGAATCTTACCCGCTTGATGCTATCTCTATGGTTGGAAGTTTGAATAAGAACAATACTTTAGTGGGACTTTTGCGCGTTGATAAATTACTGTACCAAGTGAGAGTTGGTAATTATGTAGGGCAGAATTATGGCCGTGTGACAAAAATTACGGATTCTGAAATCCTATTGCGTGAAATTGCCCAAGATGCTGCTGGTGAATGGATCGAGAGAAAAGTGAACTTGCAATTGCAAGCGAAAGAAAAATGAAACATATACAAATACCTATGGCTGCATTATTGTCAAAATCTGTACATCAGTTTTTATTTAAATCGACGTTCGTTATTGCGTTTGGTTTAGTATCTGTGCTTGCTCAAGCGCAAAACGTGATTGAGGCTGTTACCAGTTCAACTCAGTCAGGTGTCGAAGTCATCAAAATTGATTTGTCACAAGCTTTGGCAGTTCCACCACCAGGCTTTTCAATTCAAACGCCGGCACGCGTGGTCTTGGATTTGCCCAATGTGGGTAGCGGCAACCTCCAATCAGCGATCAACATTAACCAGGGCAATGTACGCTCTGCCAATGTGATTCAAGCGGGAGATCGTACCCGTATTGTTCTTAATTTAAAACAAACAGTAGGCTATAAAACACAGCTTCAAGGCAAATCGGTGTTGTTATTTTTAGACCCAATCGTGTCTACTACCGCCGCAAGTTACGCACCTGCTGCTGTCTTTGCAGAAAATCTTAACCGTGACACTTTAGCGCTGAAAGATGTGGATTTCCGTCGTGGTGTCGATAACTCTGGACGTATTGTTGTAGATTTGGCCAACAACCAAGTCGGCGTGGATATACGTCAGCAAGGGCAGAATTTGGTAGTTGAGTTTTTAAAGACCACTATGCCTGAAGGCTTGCGTCGTCGTTTAGATGTTGCAGATTTTGGTACACCTGTTCAATTTATCTCGACGTTTCAAACCGGTGACCGTGTGCGTATGGTGATTGAACCTAAGGGGGCATGGGAGCATTCGGCTTACCAAAGCGACAGTCAGTTTGTGATTGAAGTTCGTCCACAAAAAGTGGATCCGACTAAATTGACACAGGGCGTGGGTTTCAATGGTGAGAAGTTGTCATTAAATTTCCAAAATATTGAAATTCGTTCATTACTTCAAGTCATTGCAGACTTTACAAACTTTAACATCATCACCTCAGATTCTGTTACCGGTGCAGTGACATTGCGCTTGAAAGATGTTCCTTGGGATCAAGCCTTGGACATCATTTTGCAAACCAAAAGTTTGGGGATGCGTAAAACTGGTAATGTTTTGCGTATCGCACCTAAAGATGAATTAGCTGCACAAGAAAAGCAAGAGTTTGAAGCCAAGGCAGCTATTCAAAACATTGAGCCTTTGGTGACGCAGTCATTTCAATTGAACTACACCAAAGCCGGTGACATTGCGTTGCAAATTCAACCTAGTGGTGCAGCGACTTCTAGTTCTGCACGTGGGTTACTTTCTGCTCGCGGTAGCGTGATTGCTGAACCACGTACCAACCAGATTTTTGTAACAGATATTCCTTCGAAATTAGCCCAAGTGCAAGAGCTGGTTACCAAGTTAGACATCGCCATCCGCCAAGTTCTGATTGAAGCGAGAATTGTGGAAGCGGTTGATACATTCGGCAAGTCTTTGGGTGTTAAATGGGGAGGTAGCGATCAAACTGGTACTCGTGGCGGATTAGCTGGGCAACAATTACTTGGCGGCGTAAATGGTGGAACCCGAATTGCTTTTGGTGGTAGTTATGATGCCGTCTCTACCACAACGGGCGAGAGCACTGGTACATCGGGCGCAAGTACTAGCAACACAAACTCACAATTATTAAACTTAGCAGCTGTAGGTTTGAATGCATACAACCCTGCCACTCTCGGTATATCCCTTTTTAGCAGTGTAGCTGGTCGGTTCTTGAACTTGGAGCTTTCTGCCTTAGAGGCAGACGGCAACGGTAAAGTAGTTGCCAGTCCAAGAATCGTGACTGCAGATCAAACAAAAGCATTGATAGAGCAAGGTACAGAATATCCCTATCAAATTGCGACTTCAAGTGGAGCAACAGCATTATCATTCAGGAAAGCTAATTTGAAGCTTGAAGTGACGCCACAGATCACCCCTGAAGGTAACATTATTCTTGATCTTGATATCAACAAAGACAGTCGAGGTGAAACGACCTTACAAGGTATTGCGATCAATACCAAACATGTCAAAACTCAAGTTTTGGTTGAGAATGGCGGTACAGTGGTCATAGGCGGTATCTTTTTATTGGAAGAAACGCTCGACGAAACCAAAGTTCCCGTATTAGGTGACGTGCCGTTATTGGGTAACTTATTCAAAACCAAGACTAAAAAGTCTGAAAAACGTGAATTGCTAGTCTTTATCACGCCAAAAATGATCACAGACCGAGTTGCTGCGCGCTAAGTTTATTGTGATTAGTCGTGGTACGTATTGCATTTGTGGGTCTACCCGGCTCTGGTAAATCGACAATCGGGAGACAAATTGCCAGAAGACTAGGGCTAGCTTTTGTAGATACGGATCATTTGATCGAGCACCGATTGGGCTGTTCGATCCGAGAGTATTTCGAGCGTGAAGGTGAAGCTAGTTTTCGTGACATCGAACAAGACACCATTGACGAGGTGACTCAAACGCACGATGGCGTTATCTCTACAGGTGGTGGCAGTGTCCTTAGACCCGCTAATCGGGAGCATCTGCATAGTCGCGCGCATGTGGTTTACCTCAAGTCATCACCAGAAGAAATCTATCGTCGCCTGCGCCACGATACCAACCGACCGTTGTTGCAAGTGGATGATCCCTTGAAGCGCTTGCGTGAGTTGTTTACGGTGCGGGATCCGCTATATGTAGAAACCGCACATTTCGTGGTTGAAATTGGTCGACCATCTGCCGCCAGTTTGATTAATATGGTGACCATGCAACTAGAATTGGCTGGCGTTGTACCGTCGCAATGATGGCCATGTGCATTGCGGCATTCATTTAATGAGGCATTGTGCCATTGCCTTAAAATTGGGCTATGACCACCAGCGCTACTTTCCCGACACTCAAGGCTTTCTCGCCTTTCTCTGCTTTTCAATCAGGTTCAGAAATCGTCAATATTGACTTTGCAGACCGCAGTTACGCCATCCATATTGGCAGTTCATTGATCGATGATGACAGCATTTTTGCAGGATTACCCAAGGCCAGTGTTGCTGTGATCGTTAGCAACACCACCGTCGAACCGATTTACGCCAAGCGATTGCAAACGGTCTTGCAAAGTCATTACAAGACCATTCACCACATCGTTCTGCCTGATGGTGAAGTGTTTAAGACGTGGGAGACTTTGAATCTGATTTTTGATGCCTTACTCAGTCATTCTTGCGACCGCAAAACCACACTTTTCGCTTTGGGTGGGGGTGTAGTAGGGGATATGACGGGTTTTGCTGCTGCCAGCTATATGCGTGGCGTGCCGTTTGTACAAGTACCCACCACCTTGTTGGCACAGGTCGATTCGTCTGTCGGTGGTAAAACCGGCATCAACCACCCTTTAGGTAAAAACATGGTGGGCGCGTTTTACCAACCGCAACGCGTATTGTGCGATTTGTGCACGCTGAACACTTTGCCTGCACGTGAACTCAGTGCTGGCTTGGCCGAAGTTATCAAGTACGGCACGATTGCCGACATGGTGTTTTTTGACTGGATTGAAGCAAATATCGACGCTTTGTTAGCTCGTGAACCCGCTGCCTTGGGGCTTGCGGTTAAGCGTAGCTGCGAAATCAAAGCTTGGGTGGTTAGCCAAGACGAACGTGAAGGCGGCATGCGTGCCATTTTGAATTTTGGCCACACCTTTGGGCATGCGATTGAGGCGGGCCTGGGCTATGGCCAATGGTTGCATGGTGAGGCTGTGGGCTGCGGCATGGTGATGGCAGCACAGTTGTCGCAGCGCTTAGGCTTGGTTGATGCCGCATTTGTCTCCAGATTGACGGCCTTGATACAAAAGGCTGGTCTGCCAACGGTTGCACCGCGACTTGATGAAAAAGACAACGCTGGCCGCTACCTCGCACTGATGCGGGTCGATAAAAAGGCTGAAGCGGGTGAGATTAAATTCATTTTGATCAACCAACCCGGCCAGTGCGTGGTACGCAGTGCCCCAGATGACTTGGTACGCGAAGTGATTGATGCGTGTGCACAGGCATGACCTCATCAAGGGTGATGTGACGCTAGCCAGCTACGCCTGCAAGCCAACGGAGTCACGTGGCCGGCGCTTTGCTGAGCCGGATGCGCCCACCCGAACCGCCTTTGCGCGCGACCGGGATCGCATTGTCCATAGCACGGCGTTCCGACGTTTGGTTTATAAAACACAGGTTTTTTTGAACCATGAGGGTGATTTATTTCGGACGCGTCTCACGCATTCTCTCGAAGTAGCGCAATTAGCACGGTCGATAGCACGCACTTTGGGTTTGAACGAAGATTTGGTCGAAGCCATTGCCTTGGCGCATGACCTCGGTCACACGCCCTTTGGCCATGCGGGTCAAGATGCGCTGAATGCTTGCATGCAAGACTTTGGTGGCTTTGAGCACAACTTGCAAAGCCTGCGCGTGGTGGATGATTTGGAAGAGCGCTACCCGCAATACAACGGCCTAAACCTGAGCTTTGAAACCCGCGAAGGCATCTTGAAGCACTGCTCCCGTGCCAATGCCCAGCGTTTGGAGGTCGCGGAGCCTCAAGGGGTGGCAGAACGGTTTTTAGAGCCTAAAAACGCTCTTCATCAAATCATCTCGCCCAGCCTAGAAGCGCAGTTGTGCAACTTGGCCGACAGCATTGCCTACAACGCCCACGACATTGACGACGGTGTGCGCTCCGGCTTGTTAACGCTAGAACAATTGCGCGATTGCAGTCTGTTTGAAGCCTACCGCATAGAGGCACTGCGCGACTATCCCGCACTGAGCGGTCGCCGTTTGCTCAACGAGGCGATTCGACGCATGTTGAGCAGCCAAGTCTATGACGTGATTGCCGCCACCACGGCCAACATTGCCCAACTTGCACCTGAATCAGTCTTGCAAGTGCGCCAAAATCGCGTCATGGTGCGATTCAGTACGGATATGCATGCTCAAAGCGTGCAATTGAATCGGTTTTTATTCGCCAATCTGTACCGTCACCCGCAAGTCGTGGATATGACTGAGCAGGCCAAAAGCATCGTGGTTGAGCTGTTTGCCGCTTATTGCAACGACCCCGCGCAGTTCCAGTTTGACCCGCAAACCGCCACCGTTAGTCTGCAACGCGCCGTGGCCGACTACATAGCAGGGATGACCGACCGCTTTGCAGCACGCGAACATACGCGCCTGACGGGCCGACAATCATTTTCTATTTGAACGCTAAACCCATGAATTCCGAACAAACAGTCATTCAAGACACCCAGCGCTGGCTGGAGCGCGCCGTCATTGGTTTGAATCTGTGCCCCTTTGCCAAAGCGGTGCACGTGAAGGGTTTGATTCGTTACGCCGTTAGCCAAGCCACGACGGGTTCGGAACTGCTGGTAGATCTCAAAAAAGAGTTAAATTCATTGGTAGCCGGCGAATATATTAATTTTGATACTACGCTTTTAATAGCGCCTTATTGCCTGCAAGATTTTTTGACCTTCAACGACTTGTTAGGCAAAGCTGACAAACTGCTCGCCAAAATGGACTTAGAAGGCGTGATTCAAATCGCCAGCTTGCACCCCCACTACCAGTTTGCAGGGACGGAGGAGGACGATGTCACCAACTTCACTAACCGTTCGCCTTACCCCACGCTGCACCTGCTGCGCGAGGCCAGCATCGACCAAGCGGTAGAAGCTTTTCCTGAAGCTGAGGCTATATTTGAAGCCAATATGGCAACGATGGAGCGCATCGGCTTGCAGGGTTGGAAAGAGTTGGATGTGGCTGCAACCCCGAGTACAACTGATGACAAAACATCATGAAAATAAACAAACCTAAACCGGACGCAGGTTCTAAGCCTGACCCATTAGCCTCCGAGCTACGTCCCGGCCAGTCTATAGAACTGCTCAAAGAGCTGCACATCCTCACGCGCGAAGGCAAGCTGAACCAAGACACGCGCCGTAAGCTCAAGCAGGTCTACCACCTTTACGGCTTCATTGAAAAACTTCTGCTAGAACTGCCTGCAAGCAACAAAGGTTTGACACTGGCGGACCACGGTGCTGGCAAGTCGTATCTGGGTTTCATCATTTACGACTTGTTTTTCAATGCGGCCAATACACATCGCCATGGGCACATCTACGGTATCGAGACCCGTCCCGAGCTGGTACAAAAGTCGCGTGAGTTGGCGCTACGACTGGGTTTCAAGGGCATGTCCTTTCTCAATCTCAGCGTCGCTGATGCGGCCCAGTCGACTGAGTTGCCCGCCACCATTGACATCGTGACGGGTCTGCATGCCTGTGACACCGCGACCGACGATGCCATTGCCTTCGGCCTGCAAAAAAAGGCCAAGTACATGGTCTTGGTGCCGTGCTGCCAAGCTGAAGTGGCTGCACATTTGCGTAACAACAGAGGTCTCGCCGTCGCCAAAACACCTCTGGCCGAACTCTGGCGTCACCCGCTGCACACCCGCGAGCTGGGCAGCCAGATCACCAATGTGTTGCGCTGCTTGTATTTAGAAGCCTCGGGCTACCAAGTCACCGTGACCGAAC
>CBDUEA010000085.1:0-7131 GCA_965365965.1 uncultured Polaromonas sp.
GAGGCGGGTTTTAGGACCGGCGGTGCTGTTGTCATAAGCGCCGTTAGAGGCCATGTCGATCGATTCTGCCGCCGGACCAAACTCTGGGTTGCTGATTTGAGCGCTCGGTTTGGTGGGTGCTTCACGCGGAGTGAGCGCTAACTCTAGCTGGATGGGTTGACCATACATTTTCTCCAACAAGGCGCTGATGCGGTTGGCGTATTGCGTACGAATCCAATCGAGCTTGAAGCGGTTGGCGATGAAAATGGTGACTTTGCCGAGGTCGTTGCTACTTTGCACCACCAGCGGTTTGATCCAGGTGTTGAATTGTTGCTCGGGCAGCTCCTGGGCGAGCACATCCAAGCAGGCGGCCCACAGGCTTTGGCTGAGGTTTTGGTCGCTGTCTAGCCCCATGAAGGAGGCGGGTTCGGACGATCGGGGAGGGTTGGAGTCCGCTGTCATGTCAATTGATATTTACTAAATGTTCTTTGATGGTGTGATGGAGGTTCTGTGGATATTATTTCTATCAGATGCCATGCAGTGTAACTTATCCCATAATTATCCACATATCTATACAGGCTGCAAGATGGGTTTTACCGA
The DNA here is from genome assembly GCA_965365965.1 of uncultured Polaromonas sp. GTDB lineage: Bacteria > Pseudomonadota > Gammaproteobacteria > Burkholderiales > Burkholderiaceae_C > Aalborgiella. Next base: position 580 of record CBDUEA010000085.1, read on the forward strand.
GTTCACACGGGCATTTTTAACGCGTTTGCTCAGCAGGTGTGACGTGGGGGTGAGCAATGCGGTAAAATCGATAGCAACACCGATAGCTTTACTTGCGAAAGAATGACCATGTCCACACCAACCACCCCAACCGCCCATGCTGCTGACGACCACGCTGTTGACGTAACAGAGAGCGTGGTACACAACATGCCTGTGATTTTGCCTGTGGCTGGTGCGGTGATGATTTTCTTGCTCGCCTTCATCGCGGTGACGATGGCCTAAATCGGGTCAAAAAACGGGTTTTAAACGCTTAAAACCTCAAAAATAAGGTAAATATCGCTCTAGCCGGCGTATTTATTCAATTCTTTGCTATAAAATATATAGTGACCTATTTTATACTTCATCCGCTAAAAATGCGTTTTTAGCGGATTTTGTGTTTCTGACAGTCGCATGAACACGAGCTGACATGCCTTGTCGAGCGGGAGTGCAGGTGTAGGCCTCCGATGTTCACCTCCGATAAGGTGTGCCGAGCGGTCCAACTAAGCGAGTTTCCAACGCACCTAACGGGTCCTCGAGCAAGCCTTCACTGGCAACATGTGCAGGTTCAAAAAGTTGCTTTTACCTCAAGACAAAACCATCGTATGTTCACCAGATAAGAGATTTTGCGGTGTTTTTTGAGCCGCGCCGCAAGGTATCCGCGTATCTGGCAGCACGCTGGCAGAAGCAACAGCCAAGTGTTTAGTGGCGTGGTAGTCGCGACTTCACTTTTAATTATCCACAGTTTTCTAAACCAACTTGTTTGTCTTTGTCAAGACAACTTATGCAGCGACCGTGGGTTGGTGCGCGGGGTAGGTTGTTTCGGCTGCCAGCGTATTTTTGACGGTAATGATTTGCGCCAAGATGGAGATCGCAATCTCTGCCGGTGTTTTGGCGTTGATACGCAGACCGACGGGGCCGTGCAGACGCGACAGCGCGGCTTCTGACAGTCCAAAATGCTCAGCCATGCGCAGTTTGCGGGCGTTTTGATTGCGTTGTGAGCCCAAAGCACCAACATAAAACGCGTGTGATTGCAGCGCTTCCAGCAAGGCCATGTCGTCTAGCTTGGCGTCGTGCGTCAGAGCGACGATGGCGGTGTGGGCATCGGGTACCAGCTCGCGCACCACGTCATCGGGCATACCAGACAAACGCGTTGCGCCGACTTGTGCGGGGTCGAACGCATAGTCTTCACGCGGGTCGCAGACCAGAACTTCAAAATCCAGCAGCGCTGCCATGCTGGCAACCGCTTGGCTGAGTTGCCCCGCGCCTATCAACAAGAGTCGCCATTTGGGGCCAAACAAGGTGGTCAAGGTCAAACCATCAAAAGCCATGCTTTGCTCGCGCGTGGCATCGGTCAGGGTGACGGCACCTGTCGCTAATGTCAGTGTGCGGGCGACCAAGTGGTGGGCGGTTGTGCGGGATAAAACTTGCTCTATCCAAGCCACGTCCTGTACTGGCTCTTGCACCAAACGCAACGTGCCGCCGCAGGGCAGGCCGAAGCGCGCAGCTTCATCTTTGGTGACGCCATAGGCAATCATGGTTGGTTTAGCCGGCGCTGCCGTCGCCAAGCCTTGTTTAAAACCTGCTTTTGTGCGGGCTATCAAGTCGTCTTCCACGCAACCACCCGACACGGAGCCGCTGACCAAGCCATCCTCGCGCACTGCCAGCAAAGCGCCCGGTGGTCTGGGCGCACTGCCCCAAGTTTCCACCACCGTGACCAAGGTGACGGCATGGCCGGCGTGTTTCCACGCCAGCACGTCGTTTAAAACGCGCAGGTCTAGGCTTTCCATGTTGTGTCGTCTCCGTGCCGTCGCTGCATGGTCGTTGCTGTGGTTTATGCGGATTTGATGGCGTCAGCTGTCATCGGCAGCTTGCGCAAGCGTTTGCCGGTCAGCGTCGCCAAAGCGTTGGCGACGGCCGGAGCAATCAAAGCAGTTGCCGGTTCGCCCATGCCGCCAGGTTTCTCTGTGCTGGTGACCAAGATGATGTCGATGGCCGGAGACTCGTTCATACGCACCACAGGGAAGGTGTTGTAGTTGGTTTGCTGCACGCGGCCTTTGTCAAGCGTGATTTCCTGCATGATCGCCGCCCCTAGACCGAAGATGATGCTGGACTGGATTTGCGCCTCGACTGTGTCGGGGTTCACCATCTGGCCGGCATCGGATGCCACGGTGACTTTGTGCACTTTGATGCGACCATCCACCATGCTGATTTCTGCCACCATGGCCATGTAGGTGTCATAACCCTCCATCAAGGCCATGCCCTGCGCATGACCGGCAGGTAGGGTCTTGCCCCAACCGGCTTTGTCGGCGACGAGTTTGAGCACATTGGCATAACGCGGTCCTTTACTCAGCAGGCTCATGCGGTAGGCGTAGGGGTCCTTGCCGGCGGCGGCGGCCAACTCGTCCATAAAGCCTTCGTTGGCAAACACATTCAGCGCATGGCTGACCGAGCGCCAGTAGCCGACGCGCAAACCGGAGTCGTGTTTGATGACGTCATGGCGACTGGCGGGGATCTCGTAGCCGGCGATGGCGGCTTCGGTCATCAGCGGGTCTTGTGCCTCACCCGGCAGGCCAAACACACGGCCGGTAACGGACTGCGAGGTCAAACGGAAAGTTATAGCGGTCGGTTTGCCATCGTCACCCAGCGCGGCAACCATGCTGTTGATGGCTTGCGGACGGTAGAAGTCGTGCGTCATGTCGTCTTCACGGCTCCAGACCAGTTTGACTGGTTTGCCAACTGCTTTGGCGATTTGTGCGGCCTGGACGATGTAGTCGATGTCGATACGACGCCCGAAACCGCCACCTAAGAACGTGGTCTCCAAGCTCACATCTTCCGTTTTCACGCCAAGGGCTTTGGCAACTTGGCCTTGTCCCCCGTCTTGCCACTGGGTTGGACCGATCAACATGACTTTGCCATTGTTGACGTGCGCGGTGAAGTTCATCGGCTCCAACGGTGAGTGCGAGAGCAATTGGCTGATGTATTCTGCGCGAACCACTTTTTTGGACGCGGCAATCACGGCTTCTGGATCGCCCACCGCCTTGAGGGGAATGGGCTTACCGGTTTTGGAGGCAGCACGAATGCCTTCGAGCATGGTTTTTTCGTTCAGCGCGGCTCCTGCACCTTCGTCCCAGGCAATGACCAATGCTTTGCGCGCCACGTTGGCACGCCACCAACTGTCGGCGACGACAGCCACGCCGTCTGGAATTTGCACCACGTCGATGACGCCGGGCATGGTTTTGGCTTTGCTGGCGTCAAAGGATTTGACCGTGCCGCCTATGACCGGGCATTGCTCGAGCGCAGCGTAGACCATGCCGGGCAATTTGACGTCGATGCCAAACACGGCGCTGCCGTTTGTTTTGGCAGGCGAGTCCAGACGTTTGGTGCGTTTGCCGATGATGGTGAAGTCTTTCGGATCTTTCAGTGCCACTTTTTCAGGGATGGGCAGTTTGGAAGCGGCTTCGGCCAAGCTGCCGTAGGTGGCTTTTTTCCCATTCGGGCCCATCACCATGCCGTTGACGGCTTTGAGCTCGCCAGGCGCTACATTCCATTTGGTGGCGGCAGCGCTGATCAGCATTTCACGGACTTGCGCACCGGCGATGCGAAGCTTCTCCCAGCCGTCACGCACCGAGGTCGACCCGCCGGTTAGCTGTGGACCGCCCAAAAGCGCGTTGCCGTAAAGCTTGGTGTTGGGCGGTGCGATGGCAACTTTGATGGTTTTGAAGTCGACATTGAGCTCTTCGGCGATCAGCATCGGCATGGAGGTGTACACGCCTTGGCCCATTTCAGAGCGGGCGGACAGCAGCGTGATGGTGTTGTTGTCGGCAATGTGGACCCACGCGTTGGGGGTGTAGACGGTGCCCGCGGCTTGTAGTGGCGAGCCCGTCATGGCAATGCCAAAGAAGAAGCCGCTGGTGGCGAGGCTGGAAACAGCGGTGGTTTTTAAGAAGTTACGACGTGAGGTGGTCATGATGATGTGCTCCTTAAGCGTTGCGCAAAGTGGCGGCGGCGTCTTTGATGGCCGCCCGGATGCGCGGGTAGGTGCCGCAGCGGCAGATGTTGCCGCTCATGGCGGCATCAATGTCAGCGTCAGAATGGTTCTTGTTGGTTGTGAGCAAAGCGGCCGCGCTCATCAGTTGGCCAGACTGGCAGTAGCCACATTGCGGTACATCATGTTTGAGCCACGCCACTTGCAGAGCGTGGTCATTGTTTTTGGACAAGCCTTCCACGGTCCCGATTTTTTTACCAGAAACGACAGACAACGGTGTTTGACAAGAGCGAACAGGCGTACCGTCGAGGTGTACCGTACAAGCACCGCACAAGCCTGCCCCGCAACCGAACTTGGTACCGGTCATACCCAGTTCATCGCGAATCACCCACAAGAGGGGGGTGTCGGGTTCCGCGTTTGCGCTGACGGCTTTGCCGTTGATGTGAAACTTAACGCTCATGGTGGGTTCTCCAATTGTGCTTGAGATCTGGTGATTTTTGATCCAAGTCAAATACTACAAACTTGGCGAACTTTCAAAGCAAGGGCATACCCTTGCTTGAGGCACTGAGCGCAGAGGTATTCTCAAAATGAAACAGGGTTGTCGCAAGAATGGCAGTAACGTACTTGCGCAATAGAGAACTAAAGACCTTTAAAGTGCACCCAGCCAAGCCATGACCAAAGTTACCGTGACCAAGGCGACGGCGGTGGTGAGGGCCACACTGGCTGTGATGAGCTCTTGCGCCACGTGGTAGCGCTGTGAGAACAAAAACACATTGGCACCGACGGGTAGGGAGGCTGAAACCACCATCACCGTCAAGGGCATACCTGATAAGCCAAAGGCCCAGCCCAAAGAGGCCATCAAGGCGGGGTGAAGGATGTTTTTGACCACGACGATGCTGGCGGCACCTTTGATGTGCGCGCCGACTTTGGTGTGTGCCAAGGTCAGACCCACCAAGACCAAGGCGACCGGGCCAAAAGCGCTGCCAAGTAGCTGCATGGGACGGTCGACCACCGCAGGAATCGTCCATCCCGTTTGTGCAAAGAGCAAACCCGCAAGAATGGGCAGCGGCACGGGGTGGACGACGGCGTTGCGCATCGCGAGCAGCACGTTCTTGCTGATTTTTGCAAGGGTGTCGCGGTCTGGAGACAAGTGCTCAGGCGCAGACTTAGCGCTTTGCGCGCGCTCGCGCATGATGGCAAACTCCAGCACCACGGTGGCTAAAGTCAGGAGCACCAAGGCATGCAAAGAAATCAGGGTGAACAAGTACACCACGGCCGTTTCTCCATAAGCCAAACCAACCAAAGGAACACCAATCATGACGGTGTTGCTGAAGATACTGGCCAAGGCCACGACGGTTGAGCGGCGACTCAGTCCCTGCCACAGCAGTACAGCGGTGAAAATGATGCCCACGGTTATAAAGTAAACGCCAACAGGTTTGAGATCAAGTTTTTCTAGGTGTACGCTGCCCATGGTGCGAAACAGCAAGGCAGGCATGAGCACCAAGAAAACCAAGTTGGAGAGGTCTTTGACAGATGTTGCGCTAATCCATTGGCGTTTACCGGCAAAAAAACCAATGACAACCAAAATAACGACGGGGAGCAGTGCAGACAGGACGGGGTTGTTCATAAGACGGTGGATTGTGGCAGATTCAGCTCTGCAAACGTCGCTTCACTGTCTTCTGGTGCTGCTGTCCAGCCCTGCGATCAGCCATGCGCGCGTTTGTGCCGGGTCAATCACAGCGTCTATTTCTAGGTGCTCGGCCATGCTCAAACCACTGCCTTGAGCGATTTGCTGGGAGAGCAGTTGTTGGAACAATGATTCCCTTGCCATGTCATCTGCCACCGCTTCCAGTTCTTTGCGATAGCCCAAACGAACGGCACCTTCTAGGCCCATAGCGCCAAACTCGCCCGTAGGCCAAGCCACGGTGAAGAATGGGGTGTGAAAGCTGCCTGCGGTCATGGCCATGGCGCCTAAGCCGTAGCCCTTGCGCAGCACGATGCTGAAAAAGGGTACAGACAGTTGTGCCGCTGCTAAAAATAGGCTGCTGGCATGACGCACTTGGCCTGTAGATTCGGTGTCGGGGCCTACCATGAAGCCGGGCGTGTCGACCAAGCTCACCAAGGGCAAGTTGTGCAGGTTGCACAGCTGCATGAATTTGGCCGCTTTGACTGCAGCATCCGCATCCATGGCGCCCCCTAAATGCTGAGGATTGTTGGCCAAGATGCCCACGGCGCGTCCATCAAGACGTGCAAATGCGGTGTGAATCCCCACACCAAAACCTGTGCGCAAGTACAAGACGCTGCCTATATCGACGAGACCATCAATCGCGGCGCGGGTGTCATAAACGCGCAGTCTATTTTCAGGGACGACCTCACGCAAGAGATTGACGTCAGGTACGAAACTCGTTGAATTGTCTGTCCAGCGACCTTGGAAAAATGAGAGGTAATGCTTGGCCGCCGCTACAGCAGCAGCTTCGTCGGCCACCAAGATGTCAATCACACCGTTAGCGTGTTGCACTTTGCTTGGACCAATTTGCTCGGGTTGATAC
>CBDUEA010000086.1:0-7103 GCA_965365965.1 uncultured Polaromonas sp.
TAGCCATCTTGCATTTTTTCTGGATGCGAGCCGGTAAAAACAACTTTGCAGAGGTGTTTGTCTATGCAGCCATATTAGCGGTGCTGCTGGGTTGGCGTTTGCTGCAATGGATCAAGAAAAAATCATTTAAAATGACTGTAGCTGGCGTAAAGTCTGCTTAGATAGCTATATTTTTTAATGAGGAGTTGATCGCTTCACATCAATTCCTCAACAAGTGATTTGGTATCAGGAAACCAAACATTCCATGCGCATTTGATCAGCTGAAGTTTCTCTGACGCGGATCAGGTGCGCTTTGTTGCCATCCACCAAGACTTCAGCCGCACGGCCACGGGTGTTGTAGTTGCTGGCCATGCTCATGCAGTATGCGCCTGCGGATAAAACGGCGAGTAAATCGCCTTGTTTGACGGCCAATTCGCGGTCATGGCCAATCCAGTCGCCACTCTCGCAAACGGGTCCAACCACGTCATACACGGCAGAAGTGGTATTTTTAGTGCCATTTTCGGTTGTAGCCAGCGTATATATTGATTTATCTGCTACCGAAATAATAGCGTGATAAGCCTGATACATGGCCGGACGAGGCAGGTCGTTCATGGCTGCGTCGATGACGCAGAAGTTCTTTTGCTCACCGGGTTTGAGGTAAAGCACCTCCGTTACGCAAATACCCGCGTTACCGACCAAGGAGCGACCCGGCTCGATCATCAAAAAGCGGTCGCCAAAGCCTCGCACATCGAGTTTTGCGAGCAATTTAGCCCACAAATCATCCGCATTTGGTGGCTGTTCGCCGTTGTAATTGATGCCCAAGCCGCCACCAAAGTCGAGGTGGTGAATCGAGATGCCAGCTGATTCAATGCTGGTAACGAGGTCTAACATGCGGTCAACAGCGTCTAAATAAGGGCTTTCATCCACGATTTGGGAGCCAATGTGGCAATCAATTCCAACCACTTCAAGACCAGGCAAAGCAGCCGCGCGTTGGTATGTAGCGACGGTGCGCTCATGAGCCACGCCAAATTTGCTACCCTTGAGTCCCGTAGAAATGTAGGGGTGCGTTTTGGGATCTACATTGGGGTTAACGCGAATACTGACCTTGGCAATTAAGTCAGCAGCAGTAGCGACTTGGCTTAAAACTTCTAGCTCAGCTTCACTTTCAACGTTAAAGCAGCCAATGCCAGCTTGCAGCGCTTGGCGCATCTCCGCACGTGTTTTACCGACACCCGAAAAAATAACTTTTTTGACGTCACCACCCGCTGCCAGCACACGCTCGAGTTCACCACCTGAGACGATGTCAAACCCACACCCTGCTTGGGCAAAGACTTGCAAAACAGCTAATGAAGAATTGGCCTTCATGGCATAACAAATTTGGACTTTACGTCCGGCAAAACCACGCTGATATGCTGCCAGCGCTGACAACATGGCCGCTTTTGAGTAAACGAACAAAGGGGTGGCATGTTGCGAGGCTAAGTCGGCAACGCGTAGGTTCTCGACGTACAGTTCGCCATCACGGTAGGCGAAATGAGGATGGCCCGGCAAAGAAGGCGAAGTTACAACAAGAGTCATGACATTGTGCAAGAGAGAAAGAAAAAAACAAAAAAAGCTGAAAAACGAACCTTGCGTTTATTTGGCAGGTGTGACAGCTGGCACCACTGCAGGTGCAGTGGTTGGCGTGGCAGGAGCTGCAGAAGATGCAGGCTTTGGTGCTGCCGTTTTAGGCTGTGATGTAAGCGTGTCTACTAAGGTAGCACGTTCTGCCGCAGCGGGTGAAGTCGGAATGTACAAGGCACCGCGCTGACCGCAGCCAGTCAAAGACACGCTTAACCCGACTACAGATAACCCTAATGCCGCCATGGCGGTAACTCTGATTACAATTTGCTTAATATTATTCATGATTGCATTGTAATGACTGACGTTGAATTTTTAAACTTGGCGGAAAATGCGCTTAAAGCGATTGAGGCGAGTTGCGATCGTATCAACGATAAAACGGATGCTGACATAGACAACCAACGCACCGGCGGTATGGTGACCTTGGTGTTCGAAAACCGCAGCCAAATCGTGGTGAATCTGCAAAAACCCTTGCAAGAAATCTGGCTAGCAGCAAAAAGCGGTGGCTATCACTTTAAAAATGTGAATGGACAATGGTTGGATACCAAAGGTCAAGGTGAACTGTTTGCGATGCTTACCAGCTGTGCCAGTGAGCAAGCGCAAGTACCTTTGGTCTTTAGTTCCTAAACAGGTCTAGGATATTCTTCTTCTCGTCAGCAGCGGGGAGTGGAAGACTCTCAGGCGTGTCCGTTGATGCATCAGGATTGGCACTTCTGTTGCCACTCATTCCTAAGCTTCGAATGCCCGAGCCTGCAAATTCTGCATAGGCCCAATCGCCATTTGCCCTAACAACGCCTTCAGGTGGTTCTAAAGTCACTACAGGCACACCTTGCAGGGCTTCTTTCATGTAATTGATCCAAATCGGCAAGCTCAATCCACCACCAGTCTCAGCGCCAGTGCTACCTAAGGAGCGAGGGTTGTCGTACCCAAACCACACAACGGCAGTCAACGTCGGATGAAAACCTGCAAACCATGCATCGATTGCATCATTGGTGGTTCCCGTTTTTCCAAAAATATCGCCACGTCCTAGTGCTGCTTTTGCCTTCGCGGCGGTGCCAACACTGGTTACTTCTTGAAGCAAACTATCCATGATAAATGCATTGCGGGCATCAATAGCGCGCATAGATTCATCCAGCACGTGTGGTTTGGTTTCGACAACCACAGCCCCTTTATGGTCGGTTATCTTACTGATCAAATAGGGGTTGACGCGATAGCCGCCATTGGCAAAAACAGAGTATGCAGTTGCCATTTGCATCGGAGTGACAGAACCTGCACCTAGCGCCATGGTCAGATAGGGCGGGTGACGCTCAGCTTCAAAACCAAATTTAGTGATCCAATCTTGTGCATTTTGAGCACCCACGGACTGCAAAATCCGAATGGAAATCATATTTTTGGACTTGGCCAAGCCAGTTCGCATCGTCATGGGACCATCAAATTTTCCGTCGTAGTTTTTAGGTTCCCACGGCTGACCACCTGTCACGCCAGCATCAAAAAATAAGGGGCCATCGTAAATGATGGTTGATGGAGAGATCCCTTTTTCAAGTGAAGAGGAATAAATAAATGGTTTAAAACTTGAGCCAGGCTGGCGCCATGCTTGGGTCACATGGTTGAATTTGTTTTTATCGTAGTCAAAACCGCCTACCAACGCTTTGATCGCACCGCTGCGAGGATCAAGCGACACAAAAGCACTCTCAACTTCTGGTAATTGCGTTATCTCCCAGGTATTTTTAGGTGTTTTGATAACTCGAATCAAAGCACCACGACGAATCTTGATGTTAGAAGGCGCTTTGTCAGACATGCCTGATTGAGCGGGCCTCAGACCATCACCCGAAATTTCAATGGTTTCAGCGTTCTGTCTAATAGCCGTAATTTTCTTACCTTTCACAGCCGTTACGACAGCGGATTTCAAGTCGTCATTGTCAGGGTGCTCAACCAAAGCATTGTCGATCGCATCTTCTGCATCGCTTGGATCGCTGGGCAAATCAATAAAAATTTCAGGCCCCCGATAGGCTTGTCTCTTTTCAAAATCAATTACACCTTTGCGCAAAGCATGGTAGGCCGCATTTTGATCTTGACTGCGCAGTGTGGTGTAGACATTCAGTCCGCGCGTGTAAGTTTCAGCGCCATATTGTGCAAATACCAATTGCCGAACTGTTTCTGCGACGTATTCTGCGTGGATTTTGGTGCTGTCGTTGTTTAACTTAATATTGACTTCTTCTTTACTTGCAGCCTCTGCCTGTGCCTTGGTGATGAAGTTGTTTTCTAGCATCCGCTCAATAATGTAGAGTTGGCGAGTGCGCGCGCGGTTAGGGTTAACTATGGGGTTAAAAGCAGAGGGCGCCTTAGGTAGGCCGGCTAGCAATGCAGCTTCTGCAACCGTGATATCTTTCAAGGGTTTACCGAAATACACCTCAGATGCCGAAGCAAAACCGTAAGCGCGTTGTCCTAAAAAGATTTGATTCATGTAGATTTCAAGGATCTGATCTTTCGTCAACAGGCTTTCTAGTTTAAAAGTTAGCAAGATTTCATAAATTTTGCGGGTGTACGCTTTTTCTGAAGATAGATAAACGTTTTTTGCCACCTGCATCGTGATGGTCGATGCGCCTTGGCTCTTGGCATGTCCTAAATTAGCGATAGCAGCACGTAGCATGCTTTTGTAGTTGATGCCACCATGCTCATAAAACTGGGCATCCTCAATCGCTAAAACGGCATCTTTCATGACTTTCGGGATTTGTGCAATAGGGGTGAGATTGCGTAATTCTTCACCAAACTCACCAATCAAAACACCGTCAGAAGAAAATACACGCAGTGGTAATTTGGGGCGGTAGTCCAATAAATCAGACACGTCGGGCAAGTTGGGGTAAGCAACAGCCAGTGCCACGGAAATGACTAGCAGCAGAGAAGCTAGAGCACCCAATAACAAACCACCTCCCCAAAGTGCCAGTCTTTTAAGCCAATATAGCCATGTTGGACCTTCTTGCTTCAGGGTAGATCGTGAGGATGATTGAGGGGAAGAGTCGTCGTTAGAGGGGGGCATATCGTTTCAAGGCAATAAGAATGCAATAACGCATAGTATAGAAAATCTCCAAAACATAAAAATACAGCCTTAAACGAGTAGCTGTAATCATTTGTGCTTCCACTTAAATTACGCATCGTAAGCTTATGTCACTCATAGCCTTTAGATATGTCGAAGTTGTTGGATTGTGACTACAACAAAGCCCACAAGCACAAGAAAATGGCTTAAATGATGTAACTTGCTGCTAGCATTGACGTTACAGGGTGTATTTACTGTAACAATCACTAAGCATTAACCAACTTTGGAAATGAATTGAGTTTAATCGGATCACTATTTAGTCGCCAGCCAGCACCTTTGATAGGTATGGATATCGGCTCATCTAACATCAAGTTAGTCGAGTTGAGCCAGTCTAAGCCAGGTAGCTGGGTGCTTGAAAAATGCGCCATTGAACCTTTAGACCATGGTTGGGTGGTTGATGGCACCATAGAAAATTTTGATGAAGTGCTTCTTGCTGTCAAACGTTTGCTTAAAAAAACAGGCACCAAAACCAAAAATATTGCCATGGCACTGTCGCCCTCAGCAGTGATCACCAAAAAAATGATCGTTCCAGCGGGTTTGAGTGATCAAGAGCTTGAGGGGCAGGTAGAAGCAGAAGCCAACCAATACATTCCGTTTGCTCTTGAAGAGGCCAGTTTGGATTTTTGTGTAGTTGGACCTAGTGCCAACTCGGCTGGTGATGTTGAAGTTTTAATTGCAGCATCACGCAAAGAGAAGGTACAGGATCGATCCGCCTTGGCGGAAGCTGCAGGGTTGAAGATCAGCATCATTGATGTCGAGTCTTATGCAGCGCGCTTGGCGCTGAGCCGTTTGGTGCAACAGCTGCCTAACGAAGGCGCAAATACAACCGTTGTACTTTTTGAAATCGGCTCGCAAGCGACGTCGATGCAGGTATTACGCGACGACAAAGTACTTTACGAGCGTGAGCAGCCGTTTGGATCAGCTCAATTGATGAAATTAATTGTCAGGCAATATGGCCTAACCATGGAGGAGGCTGTCATCAAACGTCGCAATGGCGAACTGCCCAGTGATTACAACGAAGCCGTACTTGTACCATTTGTTGCCGGTATCAGCAATGAAATTGGACGTGCACTCCAATTCTTTTTTACCAGCACCCAGCATAACAGCGTCGACTACATCATGCTTTCAGGCGAAGCACCGCTTTTTGTCGGACTATCTGCTGCTGTAACAGAGCAAACCGCATTCCCTTGTGCCGTTGTCAATCCTTTTGAATCTATGGGCATTGCAAACAGTGTGCGTGAAAAGAAATTACTGAATGAGGCGCCAGCTTATTTAACAGCTTGTGGCTTAGCAATGCGGAGGTTTATACGGTGATATTGATCAATCTTTTACCGCATCGTGAACTCGCCAAGCTTAAGCGACGCGAGTCGTTTTATGTCTCCATGGCTGCATCAGCGCTTTTGGGTGGTTTGATTGCAGGCTTGGTTTTTGTCTGGTTTCAAATTCAAACGACGGATCAACAATCAAGAAATTCATTGTTGCAAAATGAGAATTCTCGTTTAGATATTCAAATCAAAGAAGTTGCATCTCTGCAAAAAGAAATCACTGGTTTGCGAGCTCGTCAGGAAGCAGTTCAAGATTTGCAAGCGGAACGAAATTTGCCGGTGCACTTGATGAACGAAATAGTTAGACAAGTGCCTGATGGCGTGTTTATTAAAAACATGAAGCAAGAAGGGGCCTTAGTGTCTCTGACTGGTGTTGCTCAATCCAATGAAAGAGTTGCAGAGTTTTTGCGGAATCTATCTAATAAAAATCCGTATATTACTCAGCCTGAGTTAGTGGAAATTGTTTCAGGGACAACCGCTTTGTCATCTAAAGACCAACGCCGTGTTTCAAATTTTGTTCTCCGAATTCAGCTTAAAAAGTTAGCCGAAGAGAAGAGCGCAAGTGTTCCTGCATCGCCAGCATCAGCTGCAGTGCAACCTGCGAAATCTTGAGTAGAAAATATGGCGATAAATATTAAATCTCCTGTCAAAATTGATTTTGTACATTTACAAAATTCAATAGCTAACCAGTTCAAAGGATTAAACCCCAGCGATCCTGGGTCTTGGCCTTCGTTGCCTAAGTATTTAGTTTATTTTCTTGTCATGCTAGCAACGGTTGGTGTTTTGTGGATGGTCTGGCTTAGTGGTGCAAATGAAGCCTTAGCTACGGAAGAGGCCAAAGAGTTAACTTTGCGCGAAGATTACAAGAAAAAATTAGCCCAAGCAGCCAACTTACCTGCCCTTAAGAAGCAAAAAGAGCAAGTGCTGTTATACGTCACGCAGCTAGAAAAACAGTTGCCTAGCAAAGCTGAAATGGATGCTCTTTTATCTGATATCAATCAAGCTGGCTTGGGTCGTAGCCTTCAATTTGAGCTTTTCAGGCCTGGCCAAGTCAATGTTAAAGAATATTACGCAGAACTGCCTATTGC
>CBDUEA010000087.1:0-7101 GCA_965365965.1 uncultured Polaromonas sp.
TACCTTGTGGTGCAATCGTGCCAATTTCAAACACGGTTTCACCTAAATTTTGCAAGGTTTGTGTGACAGCTGCAACGCTGGCAGCGTCGACGACGACGACCATGCCGATGCCATTGTTGAAAGTACGGTTCATTTCAATATCATCGATGCCAGCAGTGGCTTGCAACCAAGCAAACAACTCGGTTTGCGGCCAGCTGGCTTTGCTCAGGTGTGCAGCCATGCCTTTGGGTAAGACGCGGGGGATATTCTCTAGCAAACCGCCGCCCGTGATGTGCGCCAGCGCCTTGATGCCCGAGGTACTGCCATCTGCCGATATGTTGAGCGGGTGTTGAGCCAAGGCTTTGAGTACGTTGAGCACATACAAGCGCGTAGGCGCCATGACGGCCTGTTTGAAAGGCTGGCCATCCAGCGTCGCAGGGAGATTGCTGGCCGCGCGTTCGATGCATTTACGAACAAGGCTGAAGCCGTTGGAGTGCACGCCATTGCTTTTTAAACCCAGAACTACGTCACCTGCACCAATAGAGGTACCCGTCAGGATTTTTGATTTTTCAACCGCGCCGACAGCAAAACCGGCTAAATCATACTCGCCAGCAGGGTACATGCCTGGCATTTCAGCGGTTTCGCCGCCAATCAACGCGCAGCCAGAAAGCTCGCAGCCTTTGGCAATGCCTTGGATCACCGCAGCAGCCGTGTCAATGTGAAGCTTGCCGCAAGCAAAGTAATCTAAAAAGAACAGTGGTTCCGCGCCTTGGACCAGTACATCGTTGACGCTCATGGCCACCAAGTCAATGCCCACGGTGTCGTGCATGTCCCATTCAAACGCGAGTTTGAGCTTGGTTCCTACACCATCTGTACCGCTGACCAAGACGGGCTCTTTGAACTTTTTAGACACTTCAAACAAAGCTCCAAAACCGCCAATACCGGCCAAAACGCCTTCACGCATGGTTTTTTTTGCAAAAGGTTTGATGCGTTCGATCAAGGCATCGCCTGCTTCAATGTCAACGCCGGCGTCTTTGTAGCTTAAAGGTGCATTCATGGTGGTAAAAGGAGGAATAAAAAATAGAAGTGAGCCGAAAATGAACGGATAGCGTGGCTAAAGCAGCGATTTGCAGCCCGTTCAGACTAGAATTTGCTTTGATTTTAAGGGCTTTTGCTCGAACGACATTAAATCCACGCTTTATATGGCACTTAATACAACTCAAAAAAGCATTCTGACCTGGTTTGCTATCGCTACAGGCTTCGTCTTGCTACTTTGGTTGCTTGGCCCCGTCTTGACACCTTTTGTCGTAGCGGCTGTGCTGGCTTATGCGCTCAATCCCCTGGTCAACCGCTTGGATGCGCTGTTTCACGGCAAGATGCCTCGCGTCATTGCGGTTGTGATGGTCGAATTGTTGTTTGTTATATCCATATTGGCGATTTCATTGCTCATCGTGCCTATTTTGACCAAGCAATTGCCGCTGATGAAAGACCAAATTCCCTTGTTGGTGGACCGGTTAAGTGTGTGGCTGTCACCCCTTTTGGCGCAATATGGCATCAAAGCATCGTTTGATGTGGCTCATATCAAGGTTTTTGTCGCCAAATACCTCAATACCAATGCTGAAGAAACGGTATTTTCTTTGCTATCTTCCGTCAAGATGGGAGGCAGTGTAGCGCTTTCCGTGATTGGAAATTTGGTGTTGACACCCGTGGTTTTGTTTTATTTGTTGATGGATTGGGATCGATTTATAGCTCGAATCCATGCTTTTGTGCCACCACGCCTGTTGGCGTCATTTCACAGCTTCACCGACGAGGCCGATACCGTGTTGGGTCAATACTTGCGTGGCCAACTGCTGGTGATGCTGGCTTTAGCTGTGTTTTACAGCGTGGGTTTGGCTTTGTTTGGTTTGGATTTGGCGTGGCCGATTGGTATTTTTACGGGGCTGGCGGTCTTTGTGCCCTATCTCGGATTTGGTTTGGGCTTGATTTTGGCGCTTTTGTCAGGACTCTTGCAGTTTGAATCCATCAAAGCCATCATCATGGTGGTGGTTGTCTATGGTTTGGGGCAGATGGTCGAGAGTTTTTACCTCACGCCGCGCTTGGTCGGCGAGCGTATCGGTCTGCATCCTTTGGCGGTGATTTTTGCGTTGTTGGCTTTTGGTCAGCTTTTTGGTTTTGTGGGTGTTTTGATTGCCTTGCCTACCAGTGCTGTCTTGCTGGTGGCGATGCGTCGTGTGCAATCCAATTACATGGCGAGTAAACTCTATCAAGGTTAGATATGACCTCAGCCGCTAATTCAATGTCATTTTGAGCATGAAGCAAATCACCCTCGATATAGGCCTCTCTACGGGCCCCACCTTGACCAATTTTTTTGCAGGCCCCAATAGAGCAGCTTTAGAGCACTTGAAATTGTGGGCTAATAGTCCCACACGGTCACCGGTGCCTACCTATTTATGGGGTGAGGGCTCTAGCGGCAAAACGCACTTGCTCAAAGGCGTTGCCCATGCATTGCGAGAGCAGGGCGTGCGTATTGGTTGGCTGGACGCTTCTATTTACACGCCACCCGCTTTTGATGACGCATGGTCTGCGGTGCTGATGGACGATGTGCATTTGTACACCGCCGTGCAGCAACATGCAGCTTTCAATTGGTTTGTCAATGCCATGACACCCAGTGTCGGCTTGCAGCGCTGGGTATTGGCGGCTGGGGCCGTACCGCCAGCAGACCTGCAATTGCGGGAAGATTTACGCACTCGGCTCGGTTGGGGTCATGTTTTCGCACTCCAAATGCTGTCTGAGCCTGAACGCCGTGCTGTGCTGCGCCAAGAAGCTGATGCACGGGGTGTATTTTTAAGTGATGAGGTGATGGATTTCATGTTGAACCGTTTTAGCCGTGATTTGGGCAGTTTGATGGAACTGCTGGATGCGATGGATGGCTATGCCATGCAATCGAAAAAAGCCATCACCGTGCCTTTGATCAAATCCATGATGGACAATGCATGAGGGCTGAAATGCAAACGGTGCCACTCAAAACCTCTGTCAACCTCACCCTGTTTGACCTCGACCACACCTTGTTGCCGTTAGATTCAGACTACGCGTGGGGCGAGTTCACCACTCAAATTGGCTGGACGGACCCGGTACTATTCAAACAGCGGAACGACGAGTTTTTTGCACAATACAAGCTGGGAAAACTGAATATTGCCGACTATGTACGGTTTGCCACGGCGGCAATTAAAGAGCAGGGAGCTACAAATTCAATAGCAAAACATGCAGATTTCATGTCGACTATCATCAAACCAGCCATCAAAACCGTGGCCACAGAGTTGATTGAAAAGCACCGCACAGCGGGCGATCAATTGGTCGTTGTGACGGCGACCAATGAGTTTGTGACGCGACCTATTGTTGATGCTTTGGGCATCCAAGACTTGATTGCGGTTCAGCTTGAGCGTGATGACTCGCCCAACGGAACGGGTTGGATCACGGGAGAAATCAAAGGCGTTCCTTCTGCCCACGAAGGCAAGGTCACGCGTGTGGAAGCCTGGCTCGCGGCGCATGAACTCAGCTGGAATCAGGTTTACAGCACTTTTTACACCGACTCCATCAACGACATTGCCTTGTTGGAAAAGGTCAATGTTCCCGTGGCCACCAACCCCGACGCGCGTTTGCGTGCTGTGGCACAGCAACGCGGCTGGCAGATTCTTGAGTTGTTTGCTGAGAGATAATCAAGGTTACATAGGCATACATGATTAAAAAATTTATAAACAAGCTACTGGGAAAATCTGAGGGTGTTGCCCCAACCAAAGGCAAAAAACCGAATTACGGCAAACGCGAAGACATTGGCGTTGCCGTGCACGGTATTGACGTTTCTTTGGTCGATCACCAGGCCATGAACGTTGTCCATACCCTCAAGAATGCTGGTTTTCAGGCCTTCATCGTGGGCGGTGCAGTGCGTGATCTGCTGGTCGGCTTGCGGCCCAAAGACTTTGATGTGGCGACAGATGCGACGCCCGAAGAAGTCAAAAAATTGTTTCGCCGCGCGTTCATCATCGGACGGCGTTTTCGCATTGTCCACGTCATTTACGGCCGTGGCCGTGAGCATGAGGTGATTGAAGTCTCCACCTTCCGCGCTTACCTTGACAACGTTGCTGCTGAGCAAGTCAAAGGCAATGAAAAAACCAGCAAATCTGAGCTGGCAGGCATGACGCATGCGGTGGATTCAAGTGGTCGCGTCCTGCGCGACAACGTCTGGGGCTCCATGCAAGAAGACGCAGTTCGCCGCGACTTCACCATCAACGCTATGTATTACGACCCCGAGACGCAAGTGGTGGTGGACTACCACGGTGGCCTCAAAGACACCAAAAAACGCATCATGCGCATGATTGGCGACCCTACCGCGCGTTACCGTGAAGATCCCGTGCGCATCATCCGAGCCGTGCGGTTTTCAGCCAAGTTAGCCCCACTAGGCTTCAAACTCGAAGCCAAAACAGCTGCACCCCTGGTCGCTTCGCAAAAATTGTTGGCTGATGTACCACAAAGCCGTTTGTTTGACGAAATGCTCAAACTCCTGCAAACCGGTCATGCACAAAGCAGTATTGCGACGCTCAAAGAGCTCGGTATGTCCAAAGGTATTTACCCCCTCTTAGACGTGGTGGTTGAGCGTGCAGATCAAACCTTGGTCAAAATTGCGCTAGAAGACACCGACCGCCGCGTTGGCGAAGGCAAACCTGTCGTCGCAAGCTTCCTCTTGGCCTGCGTGCTCTGGGCTGATGTGCGCGATGGCTGGGCTGCTCGCCTGCGCCAACGTCAACACAGCTTTCCTGCGCTGCAAGAAGCGATTGACGACGTTTTCAATGCCCGTATTGGCGACGTCTCTGGCCGTGGCAAGTTAGCCGCCGACATGCGCGAGATTTGGATGATGCAGCCGCGCTTTGAAAAACGCGTTGGCAGCACACCGTTTGGAATGGTAGACCAGCCCCGCTTCAGAGCGAGTTTTGACTTCATGCGCCTGCGCGCCGAAGCGGGTGAGGTGGAGGAAGCGGTGGCCGAGTGGTGGCAAGAATTCAGCATCTCCAGTGATGAGGTGCGGGAAGACTTGGTAGCCCAGGTGCGAGAAGAGCAGCGGGTTAAACCTAAAAACACGGCTTCAAAACCGAGTCGTTCGCCAGCCGCCAAAACGGTCGCTCAGACAACTTTTGACGCAGATGCTGAGCCTGATTCACAACCTATCTCCTCAGACGCCCCTAAAAAACGCCGGCGTCGCAAACGCGGCGGTGCAGCTAAGGTCGATCCTGCATTCGTGCCGAATCCACCTAGCGAATAAGTCAAGCCATGGCGGATAAAAAACCCGTCATTCCCGCGCAGGAAAGGGTCACTCCTGCGAAGGCGGGAATCGACAGGTCCTTAAGTCCCGTCAAAGCCTATCTCGCCCTAGGCGCAAACCTAGGCGATGCCGCACAAACAGTTCGTGATGCCATCCTAGCCATCAGCGTCTTGCCCGGTCTGCAAGTCACCCAACAATCTGCTCTATACAAAACTGCAGCCCTAGAGTCGCTCGCAGGCAGCCCGCCCAGCCCAGACTATATCAATGCTGTTATTGAAGTTTTATGCCTGCAGCCAGTATGTTTATTGCTTGAACAGCTACAAAATATAGAGCATAAAACAGGCCGTGAGCGCCCCTACCTGAACGCCCCACGCACGCTGGATTTGGATATTCTGCTCTACGGCGATGCGCACATCCAATCCGAATCCTTGACTATCCCGCACCCCCGCATGTGGCAACGCGCCTTCGTTTTGGTGCCTTTAGCAGAGATTGCGCCGCAGTTGGTGTCGATAGCGCAATTAGAAGCCGTGCAGGATCAACGGATCAGCAAACTTCGCTGAAACACCTTTTCGCAATTCACCGCCCCAGTATAAACTGCGCATCCACCTCCTTGATGCTGATTTTCCGCCAGGTCGAGCGACCGTGCTTGCACTGATCGGCGCGCTCGGTTTGTGCTATTTGGCGTAGAAGACGATCATTTCATCTGGCATTTTTTACTGGTTCACAAGAACTTGGAGGATGTGAGCCGTTAAAACTTGATCTTCCCCGTCAATATATCTGCCCACATGCGCCAATCACCGGCAAAGCTGTAGAAGGGGTATTTGAAGGTGGCGGGGCGGTTGTGTTCAAAGTAAAAGTGGCCCACCCATGCAAAAGCATAGCCTTGCAACAGAGCGACCAGAATCAAGCTGGGGTTGCGGGTTAACAAGGCAGTGAGCAAAAACATGCAAGCGATGCTGGTACCCACAAAATGCAGGCGGCGCGAGGTTTGGTTGCTGTGCTCGCTCAGGTAGAAGGGGTAAAACTCAGCAAAAGTGCTGAATTTTTTGTCTGCAGAGTTGGATTCAAACATCTTGTCAGTCCTCGGTTATTTTGCCAACGCATACCAATATACCCGTCATTCCTCTACTTAACCATCATTCCCGCCTTCGCAGGAATGACAAAATCTACCGCCCCCGCATAAACAGCGCATCCAGCTCCTTGATGCTGATCTGTCGCCACGTTGAACGACCATGGTTGCACTGGTCGGAGCGCTCGGTTTGTTCCATTTGACGTAGCAGGGCGTTCATCTCATCTTGCGTGAGTTTGCGGTTGGCGCGGACCGCGCCGTGGCAGGCCATGGTCGACAAAATCTCGTTTTGAGCGCGTTGGATGACGGTACTGGCGTCCGTTTGTGCCAGTTCGGCCAAGACACTGCGCGCCAGTTCAACCGCATCGCCCATCGCCAGCGTGGTCGGCACGGCGCGTACGGCCAAGGTTTTGGGCGAGAACGGGGTGATGTCCAATCCCAGTTGCAGGAGTGTGTCGACGCACTCTTGGGCGGTGGAGACTTCTAGCGGCGTGGCGGCAAAGGTGGCGGGAATGAGCAGGGGTTGACTAGGAAGGGAGCGACTGGCTGCTTCAGATTGGCTCTGTTGCGCTTCAAATTGTGTTTTAAGCCGTTCATACACAATCCGTTCATGCGCGGCATGCATGTCCACAATCACCAAGCCTTGCGCGTTTTCAGCCAAGATGTAAATGCCTTGGAGTTGCGCAATGGCGCGGCCGAGTGGCCAGATGCTAGCATCTGGCCACTCGGCCGCGCCATT
>CBDUEA010000088.1:0-7095 GCA_965365965.1 uncultured Polaromonas sp.
TTGGACCAGTGACGCGCGATTTGCGCACTGAAAAGTTCATGAAGATCGTGTCCTTAGCTCCTGAAGTTTTGTAAAGGCGCATTATGAACAAAATTCGCACAGGCGACGAAGTCATTGTGATTACAGGGCGTGACAAGGGTAAGCGCGGCAAAGTGTCGTTGCGCCATAGCGAAACGCATGTGATTGTTGATGGTATTAACTTGGTTAAAAAACACGCCAAGCCAAATCCAATGAAAGGTGTCGTTGGCGGCATCATTGAAAAAACCATGCCTATTCACCAGTCTAACTTGGCCATCTTCAATGCGGCTACAGGCAAGGCTGATCGTGTAGGTGTCAAATTGGTTGCTGATGGAAAAAACGTTCGCGTTTTCAAGTCTAGCGGCGAAGAAATCAAGGCGGCATAACAATGGCACGTTTACAAGAACAGTATCGCGAGAAAATCGCGCCTAGTTTGGTTGAGAAGTTTGGCTACACATCGCCAATGCAAGTTCCTCGCCTGACTAAAATCACGCTCAATATGGGTGTGAGTGAAGCAGTCTCTGACAAAAAAGTCATGGACAACGCGGTTGCTGATTTAACAAAAATTGCTGGTCAAAAGCCTGTGGTTACTGTTGCTAAAAAGCCAATTGCAGGTTTCAAAATCCGCGAAGGCCAGGCAATCGGTTGCATGGTGACCTTGCGTGGTGTGCAGATGTGGGAATTCCTGGATCGCTTCGTAACCGTGGCTTTGCCTCGCGTTCGTGACTTCCGTGGTATTTCTGGTCGTTCATTTGATGGCCGCGGTGACTACAACATTGGCGTTAAAGAGCAAATTATTTTCCCTGAAATTGAATACGACAAGGTTGATGCTTTGCGTGGTCTCAATATCAGTATCACCACAACGGCTAAAACTGATGAAGAGTGCAAGGCACTTCTCGCAGCTTTCCGTTTCCCGTTCAAAAACTGAGGTGACATGTGGCTAAACAAGCATTAATCCAACGTGAACTCAAGCGTGACAAGTTAGTCGCAAAATACGCAAAAGTGCACGCAGAAAACAAAGCAATTGCAAATGATGCAAAAGCAACTGATGAGCAGCGTGCTGCCGCACGGTTGGTTTTGCAACAGCTTCCTCGTAATGCGAATCCGACTCGTCAACGTAACCGTTGCGCGATCACAGGTCGTCCGCGTGGTACGTTCCGTCAGTTCGGTTTGGCTCGCGCCAAAATCCGTGAGATGGCTTTCGCTGGGAACATTCCCGGTATCACCAAAGCCAGCTGGTAAGTTAAGGCAGGAGATTAAACATGAGTATGAGTGATCCAATCGCCGACTTGCTAACTCGCATTCGCAATGCGCAGATGGTGGCGAAGCCAATGGTGTCAGTACCTTCTTCGAAAGTGAAGATTGCTATTGCCCAAGTGTTGAAAGATGAAGGTTATATTGACAGTTTTCAGGTTAAAACTGAAGCTGGCAAAGCTGAGCTTCAAATTACATTGAAGTACTATGCAGGCCGTCCTGTGATTGAGCGTATTGAACGCGTCAGTCGCCCTGGATTGCGTGTCTACAAAGGCCGCGGCGATATTCCACAAGTTCAAAATGGACTTGGAGTAGCTATCGTGACGACACCTCAAGGTGTGATGACAGATCGCAAAGCACGTGCTACCGGTGTCGGTGGTGAAGTGTTGTGCTACGTCGCTTAATGCACGGCACAAGGGAGAAATATTAAATGTCACGTATAGGAAAAATGCCAGTCTCCATCCCAGCGGGTGTGGATGTGGCAGTTAAAGACGGTCAAATCAGTGTTAAGGGAGCGGGCGGCGCCTTGTCGTTGGCTCATAACCCATTGGTGACTATGGTAAGTGATGCCGGCGTATTAACTTTTGCGCCAGCAAATGAATCACGCGAAGCAAATGCTATGACAGGCACCTTGCGTCAGTTGGTAAACAACATGGTGGTGGGTGTGACAAAGGGTTTTGAGAAGAAGTTAACCTTGGTTGGTGTTGGTTTTAAAGCTTCCACCTCAGGCAATGTACTCAATTTAGCTATTGGCTACTCTCATCCTGTTAATAAAGACATGCCAGCTGGTATCACTGTGGCAACACCGTTGCCAACTGAAATTGTTATCAAAGGCGCTGACCGCCAACGTGTTGGTCAAATTGCTGCTGAGATTCGTGCTATTCGTCCACCAGAGCCTTACAAAGGTAAAGGTATCCGTTATTCGGATGAAAAAATCACGATCAAAGAGACTAAGAAGAAATAAGGATCTGCATCATGTTGACCAAAAAAGAGCAGCGTCTGCGTCGTTCTCGTCAGACCAGAATTCGTATCGCCACACAAGGCGTTGCGCGTTTGACGGTGAATCGTACAAACTCACACATTTATGCCACCGTCATTTCTGGCGACGGCACAAAAGTTCTGGCTACTGCATCTACTTCACAAGCAGATGTTCGCGCCAAACTGGGTGACTCGGGTAAAGGTAGCAATACTTCCGCAGCACAAACAGTTGGAAAAATTATTGCTGAAAAAGCAAAAGCAGCTGGTGTTGAAAAAGTAGCGTTTGATCGCGCTGGTTTTGCATACCACGGTCGTGTGAAGGCGCTTGCTGATGCAGCGCGTGAAGCTGGCTTGCAGTTCTAAGCGGATTGGAAATAAAAATGGCTAAAGTTCAAGCAAAAATGCAAGGTAAAGCAGACGGTCCAGAGGACGGAATGCGCGAAAAGATGATTGCGATCAACCGCGTGACCAAAGTGGTCAAAGGTGGTCGTATCCTGGGTTTCGCAGCCTTGACAGTGGTTGGTGACGGTGATGGTCGCGTTGGTATGGGTAAAGGCAAATCAAAAGAAGTGCCTGCTGCTGTACAAAAAGCGATGGAAGAATCACGTCGCCAGTTGGTGAAAGTGTCGTTGAAAAATGGCACTATCCACCACAAAGTGATGGGTCACCATGGTGCTGCTAGCGTGATGGTTGCGCCTGCTCCAAAGGGTACCGGCATTATTGCTGGCGGACCTATGCGCGCTGTATTTGAAGTTGTTGGTATTACTGACATCGTGGCAAAAAGCCATGGTTCAAGCAATCCTTACAACATGGTGCGTGCAACACTTGATGCTCTGAAGAAGGTGACAACACCTTCAGATGTTGCTGCTAAGCGTGGTAAAAGCATTGAAGATATTTTTGCTTAATTGAGAGTTAAAAAATGACGACACAACAAACAGTCAAGCTCCAATTGGTTCGTAGCCCTATTGGATGCAAAGAATCACACCGCGCAACAGTGCGTGGTTTGGGTTTGCGTAAAATCCGTAGCACCAGCGAATTGGTAGACACACCCGCGGTGCGCGGCATGATTAACAAGATCAGCTATCTGATCAAAGTTCTTTAAGAGGCTGGTGATGGAACTAAATAACATCAAACCTGCAGATGGCGCTAAGCACTACAAGCGTCGTGTGGGTCGTGGCATCGGATCTGGTATTGGTAAAACTGCCGGTCGCGGTCACAAAGGTCAAAAATCACGTACTGGTGGTTACCATAAAGTCGGTTTTGAAGGCGGTCAAATGCCTATGCAACGCCGTTTGCCAAAGCGCGGTTTTAAATCACATTTGCTGAAGTTCAATGCTGAAGTCACACTCAGTGCCTTGGAAATCTTGGGCGCAGCTGAGGTGGATATTTTGACACTCAAGCAAGCTGGTTTAGTTGGTCAATTGGCTAAAGTAGTTAAAGTCATTAAATCTGGCGAGTTGAAGCGCGCTGTGAAACTTAATGGTATTGGTGCTACTGCGGGTGCGAAAGCAGCTATTGAGGCGGCTGGCGGAATCTTGGCTTAATACTTTTCAAGGCAAAGAAGTGGCTACAAGCGCAAATCAATTAGCAAAAACAGATAAGTTTGGCGATCTTCGTCGACGCTTGGTATTTTTGCTTCTTGCGTTGGTCGTTTATCGGCTGGGTGCCCATATTCCTGTTCCTGGAATTGACCCTACTCAGCTGCAGCAATTTTTCAAGGGCCAAGAAGGTGGCATATTGAATTTGATCAATATGTTTTCTGGTGGTGCTTTGTCTCGTTTTACGGTTTTTGCACTTGGCATCATGCCGTATATTTCCGCCTCGATCATTATGCAATTGCTGGCCTATGTGGTTCCTGCATTTGAGCAAATGAAAAAAGAAGGTGAAGCTGGACGCAGAAAGATTACGAAATACACACGTTACGGCACTTTGGGTTTGGCGTTGTTTCAAACCATGAGTATTGCGTTGGCGCTTGAAAGTTCACCAGGAATGGTTCTGGTGCCGGGTTTTGGTTTTAGAGTGACGACGGTTGTTAGTCTAACTGCTGGAACAATGTTCCTCATGTGGTTGGGTGAGCAAATTACTGAGCGCGGACTTGGTAACGGAATATCTATATTGATTTTTGCTGGTATTGCGGCGGGTTTGCCTAATGCAGTTGGTGGATTGCTTGAGTTGGTTCGTACTGGTGCAATGAATGTATTGGTTGCAATTATTATTGTTGCAGTTGTGGTATTAGTGACTTATTTTGTTGTCTTTGTGGAACGTGGCCAGCGGAAAATTCTGGTAAACTATGCTCGTAGACAAGTTGGTAACAAAGTTTACGGTGGTCAGTCATCTCATTTGCCATTGAAGCTTAATATGGCGGGTGTTATTCCTCCAATTTTTGCATCTTCGATTATTCTTCTTCCAGCTACTTTAGTGAGTTGGCTGAGTACAGGTGATTCGATGCGTTGGCTGAAGGATATTGCAGGGATGCTAACACCCGGACAGCCAATTTATGTGATGTTCTATGCAGCAGCTATCGTATTCTTCTGTTTCTTTTACACGGCTTTGGTTTTTAACAGTCGTGAAACTGCAGACAATTTGAAGAAAAGCGGTGCTTTTGTGCCAGGCATTCGTCCTGGTGATCAAACTGCCAAATACATTGACAAAATTTTGTTGAGGTTAACTTTTGCTGGTGCGATTTACATTACTTTTGTATGTTTATTGCCTGAGTTTTTGATATTGAAATATAACGTTCCATTTTATTTTGGTGGAACATCGTTGTTAATTATTGTTGTTGTGACTATGGATTTTATGGCTCAAGTGCAGAATTATTTGATGTCACAGCAGTACGATTCTCTCCTTAAAAAGGCAAATTTCAAGACATCTTTGGGTGCTTGAGCGGACTATGTCAAAAGATGATGTTATTCAAATGCAGGGTGAGGTTGTTGAAAACCTTCCTAATGCAACGTTTCGAGTCAAATTGGAAAATGGGCATATCGTGTTAGGTCATATTTCCGGCAAAATGAGAATGCATTACATTCGTATTCTGCCTGGAGATAAGGTGACGGTTGAATTAACTCCCTACGATTTAACGCGGGCGAGAATTGTGTTTCGCGCTAAGTAAAGCGCTTGATTAATAGATTTATTAGGAGAATGAAATGAAAGTTTCGGCTTCGGTCAAAAAAATTTGCCGCAACTGCAAAATCATCCGTCGTAAGGGTGTAGTTCGTGTTATCTGTACAGATCCACGACATAAGCAGCGCCAAGGTTGATTTACAAGTTTTAGAGGACGCATATGGCACGTATAGCAGGTATTAATATTCCACAGCATCAACATGCTGAAATTGGTTTAACCGCGATTTTCGGTATCGGTCGCACACGCGCACGCAAGATTTGCGAAGCATGTGACATCGCTTATTCGAAAAAGATCAAAGATCTGACCGACGGTGATTTGGAAAAAATTCGCGATCAAATCGCGGTTTTTACTATTGAGGGTGATCTGCGTCGTGAGACAACGATGAACATCAAGCGTTTGATGGACATTGGTTGCTACCGCGGTTTCCGTCATCGTCGTGGGTTGCCTATGCGTGGGCAAAGAACACGTACCAATGCGCGCACGCGTAAAGGTCCGCGTAAAGCGGCGGCTTCGTTGAAAAAATAATCGGATAGAACAACATCATGGCAAAAGCACCAGCCAATAGCGCTTCACAGCGCGTACGTAAAAAAGTTCGCAAAAATGTTGCGGATGGCATCGCACATGTGCATGCTTCTTTTAACAACACGATTATCACGATCACTGATCGTCAAGGTAACTCATTGGCTTGGGCATCATCTGGTGGTCAAGGCTTTAAGGGTTCACGTAAATC
This sequence comes from uncultured Polaromonas sp., assembly GCA_965365965.1. Taxonomy (GTDB): domain Bacteria; phylum Pseudomonadota; class Gammaproteobacteria; order Burkholderiales; family Burkholderiaceae_C; genus Aalborgiella. The sequence goes on from CBDUEA010000088.1 coordinate 6,102, forward strand.
AACACCATTTGCTGCACAAGTAGCTTCTGAAGTTGCTGGTCGTGCGGCCATCGAACAAGGCATCAAAAATCTTGATGTTGAGATCAAAGGTCCCGGCCCAGGTCGTGAGTCTTCTGTTCGTGCATTGGGCGCGTTAGGCATTCGTATCAATTCGATTGCTGATGTGACACCTGTGCCGCACAACGGTTGCCGCCCTCAAAAGCGCAGACGGATTTAATTCGGTATTTAATTTTAATCTAGCAGTTTCGACTGCTTAAGCCCACCGCTATCGGCTTACGGCTGGTAGCTCCCACAGTAAATCTGTGGAAGATGACACAAAGGAAATTCAAGTGGCACGTTACTTAGGCCCTAAGGCTAAACTCTCTCGTCGTGAAGGCACTGACCTTTTCCTGAAAAGCGCTCGCCGCTCCATCAGTGATAAAGCTAAGTTTGATTCAAAACCAGGTCAACATGGTCGCACTTCGGGCGCTCGTACCTCTGACTTCGGCTTGCAATTGCGCGAAAAACAAAAAGTTAAACGCATGTACGGTATTTTGGAGCGTCAGTTCCGCCGTTATTTCGCTGAAGCAGATCGTCGTAAAGGCAATACTGGTGCAAACTTGTTGTCTTTGCTTGAGTCACGTTTAGACAACGTGGTCTACCGTATGGGTTTTGGCTCAACACGTGCCGAAGCGCGCCAATTGGTTTCTCACAAAGCGATGACCGTGAATGGTCAATCAGTCAATATTCCTTCTTACATGGTTAAGTCTGGCGATATTATTGCGGTACGTGACAAATCAAAAGCACAAAATCGTATCGTTGAAGCTTTGCAATTGGCGCAGCAAGTTGGTATGCCAGCTTGGGTTGAAGTCAACATTGAAAAGACGCAAGGTACCTTCAAGAAGTCACCTGATCGTGATGAATTCGGTGCTGACATCAATGAATCGCTCATTGTCGAGCTGTATTCACGTTAATTTCGTTTGAATTGGTTCTCAGTTTTGCCGAGCATTGCAGA
>CBDUEA010000089.1:0-7045 GCA_965365965.1 uncultured Polaromonas sp.
CTGTTTCTTAATATTAGCGTCATCGCATCAATTCACTTTTTCAGTTGGCTCGAAACCGTGCGGCTTGGATTTCCAAATATTCCCATTCTTAGCCAGTTGAAAACCTAGTTCATACAATGCTAGCATGAAGGCCACATCTTGAGAAAGTCGGCGCATGTCTTGCTCATCGACAACCATATAGCGAACGTTGCTTAGGCCAGGCAAAACAGCTAGAGCGGCTTGTCGATTAGGGACAGCGCCCATGCGAGGCAAAGCGTTGCAAGCGGTCAGCAACACCAATATAGGTGCGGCAATAAATAGTCAGCGCAACAAGGGAATTTCCTCTAGTTCAGATAACAGCAGCTAGCACGGCGCGTGCCACTTCTGCAAAGCCTGCACCACGCTCAGTATCGGCGATGTAGCGTGGTAAATGTTGCAATTGCGCTTCAAATTGCCTAATATTGGCAACCCCTACAGAGTGTGTGAAATGCTTAAACATGGCCTGATCGTTGCCAGAATCACCCACAAACACCCATTTGTCGAGTTCTTTCGTCAAGTCACGGCCAAACAGTTCACTGACAATCCATTGCGCACCCGACCATTTGTCAAAATGCCCGAAGCAGCCATGGATGTGAATACTACTGACCGTGGTTGACATGCCTGCGTTTTGCAGCAATTTGACTATTTCTTTCACCGTTTCAGGTTTTAAATTTTCAAACTCTTTGTAGTCGAATGCCAGATCGGTTTCGCGTCCGCCATGGTCTCGCGACAAGACCGCGGAAGGCACTTGCGCCAAGACCTGCTGCCCGATACGCGCCATTCGAGCCAAGTTGTCGGCGCGAGTAGTCGCATCTTGTTGGTATAGTTTTGATAGCAACTTAGGCAATAAATACGCCGGCTGCATGCCAATTTGAGGCGTATTTTCCGTCAAATCGACCGCTACAGCCTCAGACTCAACCATTTTGAGTGCTACCGCACCGTTTTCAACCACAACGGCATCAACCGGCAAACGAGCGGCCAAAGGTTCCGCCCAGCCGACCGGGCGGCCCGTGATAGGGATGACATGCAGGCCTGCTGCCTTCAGATCTGCCAAGGCATTCAGCGCATCCGTCGTTATTTCACCATGTGTGGTTAACGTATCGTCAATATCGGTGAAAACGCCGATGATGTTACGGCGCTCTGACAGGGGCCAAGTTGACAGCGGTAGCAAGATTCAGCCTCGAACGGTCAGCCTGCAGATTGCAGCGCTAAACCCGCATGCTCGCGCAACGGATGGAAGTGTATCTTCGGGAAGCGCTCTTGCGCTAAGCGCACATCGTATGGGCTGGTACACAAAAATGCCAAAGTGTCAGCTGCGTCTTTGGCTAAACGTTGGGGGTAAGCGTTGACAAATTCGCGCAGCTCCGCTGGCGTGTCTGCCGTGATCCAGCGCGCACCGGTGTATTGGCTGCTTTCCAGGCGAATATCAGCGTCGTACTCGCCCTTCAAGCGGTGCTGCACCACCTCAAACTGGAGTTGGCCAATGGCACCCAAGAGCATGTTGCCACCGATTTCGGGTCGGAACACCTGAATCGCTCCTTCTTCGCCCAATTGCGCCAAGCCTTGTTGCAGTTGCTTGGTGCGCAAGGGGTTGCGCAACACCACGGTCATGAACATTTCTGGTGCAAAGAAGGGCAAGCCCGTGTACTGCAGATTGATGGAGCCATCCGTGATGGTGTCTCCCAGCTGAACACCGCCGTGGGTGGTGAAACCCACAATGTCTCCTGCATAGGCTTCTTCCACCGCTTCGCGGCGCTGGCTCATGAAGGTCACCACACTGGTTGGGCGCAGTTCTTTGCCCGTGCGCATGACTTTGAGCTTCATGCCCGGTGTGTATTTACCCGAGGCCATGCGTACAAAAGCGATACGGTCACGGTGGTTGGCATCCATGTTGGCTTGCACTTTAAAGACCACGCCACTGAAAGCGGTGTCTTCAGGTTTCATTTCTTTGACCACGGGTTGGCGGTTCACCAAGGTGGTGCTGGTGCGGCCACCAGGGCTGGGTGCCAAGTCGACCAAGGCATCCAGCACTTCCATCACTCCAAAATTATTCACACCAGAACCAAAAAAAACAGGGGTTTGTTTGCCAGCCAAAAATGCCTTTAAATCCCAAGCGGGCGACGCGCCAGTGGCCAGCTCCATGCTGTCCATAGCGCCGATCCATTCGTTGCCAAAACGTTCTGCTAGTACTGCTTGCTCGTTGAGGGGAATCGCATCAAAGTCCTGCGGTCGGCGGTCTTTACCGCCGTCAAACACCGTCATCATTTGCGTGCGTAAATTAATGATGCCGCCAAACGATTTACCTTGTCCGACCGGCCACGTCATCGGCACGCAAGGCATGCCCAGCTCGCGTTCGATTTCGTCCAAAATATCCAAAGGCTCGCGCACTTCGCGGTCCATTTTGTTGACGAAGGTGATGATCGGGGTATCGCGCTGGCGGCAGACCTCAATCAAGCGGCGGGTTTGCGCCTCGACACCGTTGGCAGCGTCTATCACCATCAAGGCAGAGTCCACCGCCGTCAATACACGGTAGGTGTCTTCAGAGAAGTCTTTATGGCCGGGTGTATCAAGCAGGTTGATCACGTGGTCGCGGTAGACCATTTGCATCACCGATGAAGCGACCGAAATACCCCGCTGTTTTTCAATTTCCATCCAGTCCGAAGTGGCGTGGCGTGTGGCCTTGCGGGCTTTGACCGAGCCGGCGATTTGAATCGCACCCGAAAACAGCAAGAGCTTTTCAGTCAGCGTGGTTTTACCTGCATCGGGGTGAGAAATGATGGCAAAGGTGCGGCGGCGGCGGGTTTCAGCTAAAAAGGACATGGGAAGAAATACTCGGAATCACGTGAAAAACAATCCGCTAGTGTAATCGCCTCGCCGTTTTTAACTTTATTTTGAATCCTCAATACTTCTTTTTCAATCGCCCCAAGGCAACATCAGGGTCACCAAGCTGAGTTTTGCAAACTCGGGCTCAAACTCATCGATGATTTTTTGTGGCTCAGGACACAACTTTGAATCGCTGATAACCCCAAATTGCACCCCACCCCCGTAACTTAAGATGGAGACACCCAGGCCAACACTGCCGTTTTGTGGCACCCAAAACAAACTTTGCTCTAAGGTGGAGCCACAAAATTTAAGTTTTTGAGAAGGGCCAGGCACATTGGTCATCACCGCTGTCGTTTTTTTAGCAAACATGCCCAATATGGCTTCTTGCGCAGGCTTGATTAAGGTGCCGGCAAGTGCCAACGTGGCAAACGCCAACAAAGGCTGCATGCTGCCTTTGAGCTGGTTCATGCGACGGCGTACCTCATAAACACGCTCAATTGGGTTTTCGATGCCAATAGGCAATACCAATGGCGCCAAACCAAAGTTGTTGCCCAACTTGTAAGCCTGATCAATGGGGCGCAGGTTCACGGGCACCATGGCCCGGATTTCTTGGCCTTCAGTCTTGTCCCCAAATGAGCGCAAGTAACCGCCTATTGCACCTGCCACGCAACTCAGTAAAACATCGTTGATCGAGCAATTCAAGGCTTTGCCAACCGCCTTAACTTCAGCCAAAGGTATTGGCTGGCACCAAGCAACCCTTTTGTGTTTGCCTGGCGTGCCTTTGAGACGCGTGGAAGAATCGTCGGACATTAACAACAAGGCCGCGGCATCGCTGGCTAGTTGGTAAGCCAACTGCGCCACATGGATGCCGTCATGCAAGCCCTTCTTGGGGTCAACCAGCAAGCCCAGCGAACTGACGACACCATCACCCGTTTTACCGACAGCGCCCACGGCCAGTTTAGTCAATGACTTGATAAAGGTTCCTGCCAGCCAATCTTCGGCACCTTCAATACCGCTACGTTGTTCAGCTTTAACTTTGCGCTCAGGGGGTTTGGCACCACCATCCACCATCGACATGCTGACAGCTATGAGCGCAATGCCATCAGCAATACAGTGGTGGATACGCACAATCAAGACACTGCCGCCTTGGTAATCTTCAATCAAATGCAACTGCCACAAAGGCCGTTTGTGATTGAATGGCTGCGTTGCCAACTCCGCCACACGGTCTTGCAATGCCGCTTGTTCTTGACCTTTGGGCGCTTTGGCTAGTTTTTCAATAACAACATGCTGGCTAAGATCAAAGTCTTTGTCATCAACCCATGTCGCACCCGCGGTGTCTTGAACCACGCGTTGCTTGAAGCGTCGAAATTTGAGCAAACTGTCAGTAACCCGTTCGCATAACGCTTCGTATGAGACATGCGGCTTGAGCGTCCACACCCCCACAATCATCATCAGGTTGCTAGCCGAGTCCATCCGCAGCCAAGCCGTGTCGACTCGGCTCATTCGTTCACCACTCAAACCCAAGGTACCACTGACCGCACGACGAACATTCTTTTGCACTTGGTTAGCAGCTTGGCTGGCTGTCTGCTCCACCATGTGTTTAGCAGCGGATGCCGCATTTGAAACCGTGTGGCCGGTTTGACTGGCGCTGACTCGAGTAACCATGAAAACTCCATAAGGGCTGTTGTCCAATCGTATCCATGAATGCCAATGATTGGCACGCTGATCCACTGACTGGAGGAAATACTCTATTCTGAAGTCAATTTGGGGCTTAAGATAGTCGGCACATACCCCAACACGGGGCTCATTATTTTCTAATTCGTTTTGGAGACTTCCATGGCCGATCTCAACACCACTTTTCAAGCTGCCGTCGCAAACTCAAAGAACCTGAGCGAGCGCCCAGACAACGCCACCATGCTCAAGTTGTACGCGCTCTACAAACAAGCCAGCACTGGCGACAATGCAGACAAAAAACCTGGATTCAGCGACATGGTGGGGCGCGCCAAATGGGATGCTTGGAACGGCATGAAAGGCACGGACAGCGATGCTGCCAAACAGCAATACATTGATTTGGTCGAATCGCTAAGTTGAATCTAGCCTGAAAGGAGTGGCTAAGGCCTACTTAGCTACCGTTTTTTTAGTTGATTTTTTTGCTGCAGGCTTGCCGTCTTCGGTTTTACCTTCGGCTTGCTCTGCCAGCAGAGTGTCCAGATTTTTACGAATTTCAGCTTCGATTTTGTCTTTGAAGGCACCCACCAAAAATCCTAATTTGGCACGGAGCTCAAAGCCATCCTTGGTCACCATCAAGGTGCCATTTACCCCTGAACGGGTGAAGTTGACACAATCCTCATGCTTGCCCTCTTCGTAGGTGCAAGCCATATCTAGGTTCTCTTCCACGTGCTCAGCCCAAGAAAAAGCCACCTTACGCGCTTGTGCCATGCCTAATTTGTGTGTGCGATGAATATGAATATCAGCCATCTCAATCCTTTTTAGCCCGTTTTAACCTTTTTAACTGTTGGAAGTATATTGTTTCAAAGCAGTTTGCCGCGCTTCTTTGGGCAGTTGGGCTATTTTTTTCACAGCTGCATAGAACTTAGTCCAATCCTGCCCCTCTTGCTCAAACAGTGCTTCAAACTGCGGGACACCATCTTCATAAGCGGCCAGTGCGCCAAACGCCGCATTGTTAGCCTGCTTGACCCATGCGTCGTAGCCGGCAAAGCCACCCCAACCAACTTTAAGCGACTGATATTGCATTTTAAAATCTTCAATGACTATGTTTTTCATAGCTAATAATTCATATTTATTGACGGCTACAGCATTATTTGATACATTTTTTGAGTAAATTTCAGATAAACGAGCACGGGTGGTTCGGGTCAAGGCTCTGAACTGTTGGCGTCGTCCGTCATACACGGCATATTCAGCTTTTGCAGCTTCTGAACCGTAGGTTTTTAACCACCGCAAACCGCCTATACGTTCGACGGCAGTTGCAAACGATTCGTTAAAACCGGTGTCATCAGCCACATACACCACTTGGTGCGCCAGTTCATGAAAGACAATTCGCGCCAATTCCCCTTCAGGATAGGCAATAAAGGTGTTCAGCAAGGGGTCACCACCCGCCCAGTTGCTCCAACCCAGGGTTGAGTAAGCCGGGACACCGTAAACGCTGACTTCATAATCTTGCTGTTTAAGATCTTCCGCCTCTAATTTGGCCTCTTCTTCAGAAAAGTAACCTCGGTACCCCACGCACCCCGCCACAGGAAAACACCATGTTTTCAGTTTGAGCGATAACTCTGGCGCTGCCACCACGTTCCAAACCACCGCTTTGCGCTTCAGGTCAGCATAGCGGTGGTAGCTTGCGTTGTCGGGCAGTTTGAGTTCTGTCACTGCAAATTTACGGATTTTTTGACTCAGAACTAATTTGTTTTTGAGCTTTTCAGGGGTTTGCGCGTCCGTCAACCAATCGTCAACCGGTCGAGCCGCTTGCAACAAAGAAACATGGCCACTCAACGATTGCCAGTAGTAACCCAGGTTGGCACAGCTGCTTAAACACAAAAGTGATGCTAAACCCAGCAAACCTGCAATCAGACGCAAAGCTTGACCTCGACAAGGCAGTCGTAAAAAACCGGACCTGCACCCAAATCGGTCAAACGCTGGCTGGTCACTTCATTGACGTTGGTACCGTTCAAGCCCAACTTGCGCCACCAAACGCCCAAGCCATTCACCACGCCTTGTCGTGCCCGTTTAGACACGACCGCTTTGCATTGGTAGCTGCCGCGTTGGTTAAATACCTGCACCACATCGCCTGAGTTGATGCCGCGTTGCTCAGCATCATGTGCATGGATTTCCAAAATGGGTTCGGCCTCGATGTCGCGCAGGCTTTTCACATTCACAAAGCTGGAGTTTAAGAAGTTACGCGCAGGCGGTGAAATCATGACCAACGGATGTGCCGTGGACGAGCCGGCTGGCTCATAGTTGTCCAAATGATCCGGCAAACCGTCAAAACCCTGCTTCGCCAAACTGCTGCTGAAAAACTCGCATTTCCCCGACGCTGTAGGGAAATGACCATTAGCAAACGGTGCATCAGCAATGGGCAATGTCACAAAGCCTTGCGTTTGCAAGGCTTCAAAGTTGACCGTTGCACCAAAAGCAGCGCGGCAAAGCGTTTCATCATCGTCATCAAAACAAGCATCCGTGTAACCCATGC